>JABFWJ010000478.1 GCA_013362295.1 Thermoleophilia bacterium | reverse complement strand
GGGCCACGAGCTCGTGCTCGCCGTCGACGACGGCCTACCACCGGTCGCCGGCGATCCGGACCAGGTCGGCCGCGTGCTGATCAACCTCGTCGACAACGGCGTGAAGTATTCGCCGGACGGGGGACGGGTCGACGTCGCCGTCCGGCGCGTCGGGTCGCGCGTTCGCTTCTCGATCACCGACCGGGGACTCGGCATTCCGCCCGCCGAGCAGCGCCGGGTCTTCGAGAAGTTCTACCGGCTCGACCCGAACATGAACCGCGGCGTCGGCGGCACCGGGCTGGGTCTGTACATCTGCCGGGAGCTCGTCCGGCGCATGGAGGGCCGCATCTGGGTGCATTCCGAGGGGCTCGGCAGCGGGTCGACCTTTCACGTCGAGCTGCCGGTCGCGACCAACTTCTGAACGCGAAACGGCCGCCCGGAGGCGGCCGTCTCAACGGTTCCGAGGTGGCCGCTAGACCGGCGGCCCGTCCTCGACATAGGTCGCGCGGCGGCGCGAGGTCCCGCCGACGCCGCCCCATGTCGACCAGAACATCACCGACAGCACCAGGCCGATCGCGCCGACGATCATCAGGATCACGCCGATCGTGTTGATGTCCACCCCTGAGACGGTCGCGTTCACCGCCCAGGTGAGGATTGCACCGGCTGCGATCAGGATCAGGCTCACTCCAATGCCCATTCCGAAACCTCCTTCTCGTGTCTCCCGACGGACGTTGTTATTCCCTTTTCGGCACGGATTGAACGGGTGAGCAGGCAATTCGGTTACGCCCCGGCTCGGGCGGTTCTTCATTAGGCTTGGCCGCGGGTGCGTAGGGGCTCGGTTCTCCAGCTGCTCGGCATCGCGGTCCTCGCAGCCGCGATCGCGTCGCTGTTTGCGATTTTCATCGGCTGGCTTCCGGACCCGGCCAGTGAGGAGGCGAAGCGGATCCACTTCGTCTACTGGTTCACCACGGTGATCTGCATCGCGGTCTTCTCCGTCGTCGCGGCGGTGTTGGCCTACTCGGTCGTGAAGTTCCGCGCCGGGCCGGACGACGACTCGGACGGGCCGCCGATCCACGGGCACACCAAGCTCGAGATCGTCTGGACGGCGATCCCGGCGGTCCTCGTGACGGCGATCTCGATCGTCAGCGCGATCGTGCTCGCGCAGAACGGTAAGGCGGGCGCCAATCCGCTCGTCGTCAAGGTAACGGCGGTGCAGTTCGCGTGGAGGTTCACCTACCCGAACGGGAAGAGCTTCGGCGTCCTGACGCTGCCGAAGGGCCGCCACGTGAAGCTCGACATCACGTCGAACGACGTCATCCATTCGTTCTGGTCTCCGGAGCTGTCCCAGAAGCAGGATGCCGTCCCCGGCCAGCACAACATGCTCGTCGTGACCCCGTCGCGCACCGGGACGTTCCCCGTGATCTGCACCGAGTTGTGCGGCCTCGGCCACGCGCTGATGCGCAGCCACGTGACGGTCATGACAGCCGGCGGCTTCGACACCTGGCTGAAGAGCGGCGGGCGGGCCGGCGGCGGGGCGCCGGGCCTCGCGGTCTTCCAGCAGAACGGCTGCGGCGGCTGTCACACGTTCAAGCCCGCCAATGCGACGGGCAAGGTCGGACCGGATCTCGACAACCTGAAGGAGGAGGCCGCGAAGGCGAACCGCGGGCCCCTCGACAAGTTCGTCGAGGAGTCGATCGTGAAGCCGGAGGCATACATCGCGCCGGGCTACACCGACGCGATGCCGCACATCTTCGGCAGTCAGATCCCTCCCGACAAGCTGAAGCAGCTCGTGCAGTATCTGAGCCGAGGAGCGAAGTAGATGACGGTGCACGAGGTCCAGCACGAACACGCGCCCGCGCCCCGGGCGACCGGTCTGCGCCGGCTGCTCGTGCCGGGCTGGCTGCGCATCTTCTGGGTGACGCCGCTCTTCTTCGGCCTCGGCCTCGGCCTGCCGGTGCTGATCCGCTGGCTCGCGCACTGGGATCCCGTCTGGAAGGGCTCCGTGCTCGTCTCCGTCGAGCTCGTGACGACCCCGCTCGGCTTCCTCGTCGGCCTCGGAGGGTTCGACTACTGGGTGCGGTACGCCAGCGGGCGGCCGACGCTGCCCGAGGACCATTCGGGCCACGGCGCCCACTCCTGGCGGGACTACTTCCGCATCAACACCGACCACAAAGTGATCGGGATCCAGTACGTCGTCACGACGATCTTCTTCTTCTGCGTCGGCGGCCTGCTCGCGATGCTCTTCCGGGCCGAGCTCGCGCAGCCGGGCGACCAGTTCTTCAACCCACAGACGTTCAACGTGCTCGTCTCGAACCACGCCGCGTTGATGATCTTCCTGTTCATCATCCCGGCGTTCGCCGGGCTCGGGAACTACGTCATCCCGCTGATGCTCGGGGCGGCCGACATGGCGTTCCCGCGCCTGAACGCGCTCTCGTTCTGGCTGCTGCCGATCGCCGGTTTGATGCTGATCGTGGGCATGGTGACCCCGGGCGGCGGCCCGTCGGCCGGCTGGACGTGTTACGCGCCCCTCTGCTCGCACCAGCCGCTCGGGCAGGTGTTCTTCAACATGGGCGTGCAGTGGGCCGGCGCGAGCTCGATCATGACCGCGCTCAACTTCCTCGTCACGATCATCACGATGCGCGCCCCGGGGATGACCTTCTGGCGGATGCCGCTGCTCGTCTGGGCGAACTTCACGACCTCACTGCTCGTCGTGATCGCGACCCCCTTCATCGCCGGCTCGCAGTTCTTCGTGATGTTAGACCGCGTCCTGCACACGAACTTCTTCGAGGCCGGCGGCGGCGGCTACGTGCTCGGGTACCAGCACATCTTCTGGTTCTACTCGCACCCGGCGGTCTACATCATGATGCTGCCCGGCTTCGGGATCATCAGCGAGGTGATCTCGGTGATGAGCCGCAAACCCATTTTCGGCTACCGCCTGATGGCGCTCTCGCTGATGGCGATCCTCGTGCTCGGCTTCTCGGTGTGGGCGCACCACATGTTCGTGGCGGGCATGGCGGGATGGCTGCGCGTCCCGATGATGGTGACGTCGATGGTGATCGCGGTGCCGACGGGCATCAAGATCTTCTCGTGGCTCGCCACGATGTGGGAAGGCCGCATCCACTTCACGACGCCGATGCTCTTCGCGCTCGGCTTCCTGTCGATGTTCGTGATCGGCGGCCTCTCAGGCATCTACCTCGCGTCGGTGCCGATCGACATCCACGCGAGCGACACCTACTTCATCGTCGCGCACATCCACTACGTGCTCTTCGGTGGGTCGGTGTTCACGATCTTCGCCGGCATCTACTACTGGTTCCCGAAGATGACGGGCCGGATGTACGACGAGCGCCTCGGCAAGTTGCACTTCTGGCTGACGTTCATCGGCTTCAACCTGACCTTCTTCCCGATGCACTTCATCGGGCTGCAGGGGATGCCGCGGCGCGTCGCCGACTACGCGGACCGGTTCGCCGACGTGAACCTGTTCATCTCGATCGCATCGTTCGGCCTCGGCGCGTCCACCCTGGTCTTCCTCTTCAACATGGTGCGCTCGTGGGCGCACGGCGCCCCGGCGCCAGGGAACCCGTGGCGGGCGCTGACGCTCGAGTGGCAGGTCAGCTCGCCCCCGCCGGTCTTCAACTTCGACGAGATCCCGCAGGTCGTCGGCAACCCCTACGAGTACGGCGTGCCCGGCGCGAAGCACGCGATCTTCGGCGCGCCGACTCCGGCGCCCGTGCCCGCCGATTAGCAATGGCCCACGTCCTCGTGATCGCGAACGAGACCGCCGCGTCGAAGACGCTGCAGGACGCCGTGCGTGCCGAGGCGGGTGGAGAGGACCGCGTGACGGTGATCGCACCCGTCAACGAGCCGAACCAGGGCTACGTCGTCTACGAGGACACGCGGCGCGCGTCTGCCGGGCGGCGGCTCGACCAGACCCTGAAGGCGCTGCGCGAGACGGGCCTCGCGGCGCAGGGGTTCGTCGTCGAGACCGGTCCGGTGCAGGCCGTGAAGGACGCGCTCGCCCAGCTCGAGCCGAAGGTCGACAAGATCGTCGTCTCGACGCATCCGGAGGAGCGCTCCGGCTGGATGCGGCGCCATGTCGTCGAGGACATCGAGCGGGCGGCGGGCGGAATACCGGTCCTGCACGTGATGGCCGCCGAGGAGGCCGAGCCGAACGTGCTCGTGATCGCCAACCAGACCGTCGTCTCGCGAGAGCTGCTCGACCGCATCCGGCGGCGCGCATCCGAGGGGACGTCGAGCTTCCTGATCGTCGCGCCCCAGAGCGACGAGGAGGAGCACGCCGCCGCCGATCGCCGCCTCCGCCGCGCGCTGACCGAGCTGCGCAGCGAGGGCATCGACGCGCACGGGCAGGTCGTGCATCCGGATCCGTACACGGCCGCGATGAACGCGGTGCACGACGAGAGCGTGAACGAGATCATCGTCTCGACCTTCCCGGGCGAGAAGAGCGGCTGGCTGCGCCGCGACCTCGTGCAGCGGCTGCGCAAGGACACCGGCCTTCCCGTCGAGCACGTCATCTCGCCGTCATGAGCACTGCCGCCGAAGCCCACGAGCACGGCCCTTTTGAACACCATGGCCCGCCGCCGATTCACTACAGCTCGCGGGTCTCGCCGTCCGTACTCGGGATGTTCCTCTTCATCGCGTCGGAGATCATGCTCTTCGGCTCGTTCTTCACCGTGTACTTCTTCGACCGCGTCGTCAACCACGGCGTCGGCGGGCAGTGGCCGCCCGACGGCTTCCACCGCCCGGTGTTCGTCGCGGGGATCAACACGCTGATCCTCGTCACTTCGAGCGGCACGATGCACTGGGCCGACACGTCGATCAAGCGGGGCAACCGCGCGGGCATGCAGGCGGGGCTGGTGCTCACGCTGTGCCTCGGGCTGACGTTCCTGCTGACGCAGGTGATCGAGTACCACCGCATCGGGTTCAACACGTCGAACTCCTCGTTTGCCGCGACCTTCTTCGGGCTGACGGGCCTGCACGGTGCACACGTCTTCGTCGGCCTGACGATCCTGCTCGCGATGACGATCCGGGCGTTCCGCGGGCACTTCTCGCCCGAGCACCATCACGGCGTCGAGATCGGCGGCATCTACTGGCACTTCGTCGACGTGATGTGGATCGTCGTCTACGTGACCGTCTACATCATTTAGATATGCGGAACCCTTTCCGGAGCGAAGCAGATGCGTTCCGGTTCGTCTGGTTGACGATCGGCTACTTCGCGCTGATCGTGATCGGCTCGCTGATCAACCGCTGGCTGGGTGTCGCGGTGTTCGTCGTGCTGACGCCGCTCGCGCTGTGGTGGTTCTTCCGGCGCGCGGAGGCCGAGGCGCCGGTCAAGCAGGTGCCCGCGGCAAGCCCGCCGGACGAGCACAGGATCCTCGTCGTCGCCAACGAGACGGTCGGGGGGCCCGAGTTGCTGTCCGAGATCCGTGCGCGCTCGGAAGGGCGCACGGCCCGTGTGCTGGTGGTCTGCCCCGCGCTCAACTCGCCGCTCCGGCACTGGGTCTCCGACGAGGACGAGGCGCGCGCAAACGCCCAGGCGCGCCTCGACCGCAGCCTCGGCTCGATGAGGGACGCGGGCGTCGCCGCGGAAGGCGAGATCGGCGACGGCGATCCGATCCAGGCGATCGAGGACGCACTGCGGACGTTCCGACCCGACGAGCTGATCGTCTCGACCCACCCCGTCGGACGTTCGCACTGGCTCGAGCGCGGCGTCGTCGAGAAGGCGCGCGAGCGCTTCGCGCTGCCTCTCACGCACGTCGTCGTGGACCTCGAAGCGGACCGCGCCAGCTGACGGTCGAGCCTCTAAATCCGCTGCCGTTCGTGCGCGAGCTGCGGGAGGTGCACCGCTCGGCGCTCGGCGCGGGCGCGCTCTCCGACGAGTGGGCTGCCAACCGCCTGCCGGCACACACCGAGCGCGCGGACTTCGTCTTCCTCGCCGCGCGCGAGGGCGACGAGATCGTCGGCTTCGGTTACGGGTACACGGGTGGGGCCGGACAATGGTGGACCGAGCACGTGGCGCGCTCGCTCACGGCCGCGCAGCGCGAGGAATGGATCGAGCCGCCGCATTTCGAGATCGTCGAGCTGCACGTGAGGCCGTCGCGGCAAAGGCGCGGCGTCGGCAGTGCGCTCCTCGCACAGCTGCTGACGCGCCAGCCGCACGACCGCGCGCTCCTCTCGACGCAGGCAGGCTCGCGCAAGGCGCGGAGCTTCTACGCCAAGAACGGCTGGTCGGAGCTCGCAAGCGTCGACTTCGGGCCCGGCTACCCGCCGTACCTCGTGCTCGGGAAGCACATCTGAAGCTGGAATCTGGTTCCGCTGCGCGGAATCAGATTCCCGAACCTGATTCGGCGGAGCCGAAACAGATTCGAGCGCTACTTGCCCGCCACGCGAGCAACGTAGTCGGCGACCGCCTTGATCTCCGCCGCGCTGAGCGTTCCCTTGAACGCCGGCATCGCGCCGCCGCCGACCTCGACCTGGTGTGCGACCCGGCCGGCCGAGGGCTTGAGCTGGTCGAGGTTCGGGCCGACGTTGCCGGTCGCATTCGCGTCCTTCAGCGTGTGGCACTGTGCGCAACCCGCCGACGCGAAGATCTTCTTGCCGTCCGGCGCGGCCGCGCCACCGCCGCCGGCGGTCGTCGTCGTCGCGGGCGGCGGCGCGTTTGTCGCCGCCGTCACGCCGCAGTTCGGATTGCCCGCGCACTTCGCGATGTAGAGCGCGACGTCGTCGGCGTCGGTGCCGCGCACGAGGTTCGCCGGCATCGGCTTCTCCGGGTAGGCGATCTGTCCGCGAACGACGTCGGCCATCGTCTGCTCGGAGAACCCCTGCTGCTTGTCCGAGGAGAAGGCGTCGTCGAGGTTCGGCCCGATCGTCCCCTGCGCCTTCGCGTCCGCGAGCGTGTGGCACGAGGCGCACCGGTCGGCGAACAGCTTCTTGCCCTGGCTCGTGTCGCCGGTCGTCACCCGGCCGACGGCCCCGCAGCCCGCCGCCAAGAGCGCGACGGCGAGCAGCGCGGCCGGTAGGAGCGGTCTACGCAGAGCTACGAGGAGGGTTGGGAGACGCCCTCGAGCTTCGCCACGGCCTCGTCACGCGTGCCGTAGATCGCGAAGACGCGGTCCAGGCCCGTGATCTCGAAGATCTTCGTGATGTTGCGGTCGCTGCAGACGAGCGAGAGCTGGCCGTCGTTGGTGCGAAGGCGCTTGACGCCGCCGACGAGCACGCCGAGGGTCGTCGAGTCGATGAACGTCGTGTTCGAGAAGTCGACGACCACCTGCTTTCCGCCCTGGCCGATCACCTCGAGCAGCTGCTGCTTGAACTCGGGCGCCGTGTACAGGTCGACCTCGCCGGCGAGCGAGATGACGTAGGAGTCGTCCGAAAGCTGCTCCGTCTTGATGTCGAAGTTCATCGCTTCCCCCGGTTCGATGGCAGGGCCGACTGCCGCGTGAGTCTAACCGGAGGCGGAGGCCGCCGTCGAAGCCTTCAGCGCCTTCAGCGCTTGCTTCACCTGAGGCGCGAGCGGATCGGTCGGGGCGAGCTTCAGGAACTTCTCGAACGCGCCGACCGCCGTCTTCGTGTCGCCGGCCGACTGCGCCGCCTGCCCGAGCTGAATCTGCACCGTCGCGTCGTTCGGCGTCAACGACGCAAGCTTCTGGTAGGTCGTCTCGGCGTTCTTCTGCGCTTCCTGGTATTTCGAGTACGCCGTGCTCTGCTTCGTGGAGGCGAGCGACTGCACGGCGTCGGAGATCGGATCTTTGAGCGCCGCCGGATCCGTGAAGAGCTTTCCGAGCGGCGTCGAGGACGGCGGGGCGAACGTCGAGGCCGGGGATGCCTGCTGGGCGGCCTGCGCCTGCGCGTTCGAGTAGTCCGTCGCATACGTGTTCGCGAGGTTCGAGTACTGCCCCGCGAGCTCCTGGAGGGCGGTCTGGTCCTGCGAGCGCAGCGCGGTGTACCGCTGCAGCGCGGTCACCGCGTCCTGCGTGCGCTGCTTCTGCTCGTACGCGGTCGCGAGGTCGCGCCACGCCGTCGCGTCGCTCGGATTCTTCTGCGTCTTCTTCTCGAGCTTCGAGATCGACGTCCCGCCGCCGCCCCCGAAGTGGAATGCGTTCTGGAGGACGTCGCTGACCCCGGTCGAACCGGAACCGACACCGAGGAGGACGAAGCCGAGCACGAAGGCGACGGCGAGGCCGACGTAGGCCCACTTCGCATGCGTCCGCAGCCGCTGGAAGAACAGCTGGTCCTGCCACTGGGGCGGCCGTTGCCGCTTGGGCGCGGCTACTGCCGCGGCGCGAGCATTCGCTGCCGGGCGGCGCTTGCGGTGCTGCGTACCTCTCGCCACTTCTCGTTGTCCTCGTTTGCGTAGCGGGTCTGACCGTCGACGATCGTTTGGAGCACTCGTTCCGGCGAGCCTCCGAAGACGACGGCGGCCGCGGGATCCTCGACCGGATGGTACGGGCTTCCCGCGAGCGACACCACCGTCAGATCGGCGCGCTTACCGGGGGTCAGGGTACCCACCCGATCGTCCAGTCGCAGGGCGCGGGCGGCATCCAGAGTCGCCATCCGGAGGGCCTCCGCAGGCAGGAGCGCCCCGGCGCTGCGCTCACGGGCCCGCGCCAGGAAGATCGCCGCCCGCATCTCCTCGAACATGTCGAAGGACGGGGTCGAGGCCGGCGAGTCGGTCCCGAGGCCGACGGCCACCCCGGCCGCGCGCAGCGGCGCGAGCGGGGCGATCCCGCAGCCGAGGAGCGCATTCGAGCGCGGACAGTGCGCAACCGGGACGCTGCGCGCCGCGAGCAGCGCGACGTCCTCGTCCGTGAGCTCGACGCAGTGGGCGCAGAGCAGGTCCGGTCCGAGCACGGGCTCGAGCGTCGGCACGGAACGCTTCCCGCTCGGCGGCACGAGCACGGGTGCGATCTGCCGCAGCGGCCCGGAGCCGTGCTCGAGCCACTCGTCCTCGTTCGGGCTCTCCGCGAGGTGCGTGCCGACCGGGATTCCGAGCGAGAGGCACCACCGGTACGTGTCGAGCGAGCAGGTGTAGGGCGCGTGCGGCGAGACTCCGATCCGGACGAGCTCGGTCTCGTCGACGAGCCGCCGCTTGTCCTCGAACTGCCGCCGCGCGTCATCCGGGTCGGGTGAGAACACCTCCAGGTAGACGATCGCCCGCAGCCCGAGCAGGCCCGCGGCGGCCGCGGCCGCGCCGGAGAAGCTGTAGTCCGCGGTCGTCGTGATGCCGGCGCGCAACGAGTCCACCACGCCGCAGCGGGCGATCGCCAGCATCTGGGCTGCGTCGAGCCGGTCCTTGCGGTCGACGTGCGTGCGGATCCAGGGGCCGAAGGCCATGCCGTCGCCGAAGCCCGCGTACACGGCGTACTCGAGGTGCGAGTGCGCGTTGACGAACCCCGGGACGATCGCTGCCTCCGGAAAGTGCCGCTCCGCGCGCCCCTCCGTCACCTCGACGATCACGCCGCCCTCGTAGCGGACGAGCCCGCCCTCGATCGGCGGCCCGTCGACAGGCAGCAGCCATTCGGCCGACAGCTCCGTCACGTCGCGACGGGCTCGGCGCTGCTCATGTTGCGACGGGCTCGGCGCTGCGCGCGGCGCGGCGGTCGAGCAGCACGGAGAGCCAGATCGACCCTTCGTAGAGGAGCGCGAGCGGGATCGTCTCGAAGAACGTCGTGACCGGGTCGATGCCGGGAAGCGCGACGCCGATCACCGCGACCGTGAAGTACCCGATGCGCCGGTTCCGGCGCAGCTGGCGGGTGGTCAGGACGCCCATGCGCGTCAGGCCGACCACGAACAGCGGCAGCTCGAAGACGAGCGCCATCGCGAGCAGGACCATCGTCGCGAAGCTGATGTAGGGCCGTGCCTGAACCTGGACGTTGTAGATGCTCGAGTCGAAGTGCGTCAGGAACCGCGCCGCGGCCGGAAGCGCGACGTAGTAGCCGAAGAAGAGCCCGCAGACCATGAGCCCGGTCGCGAGGAAGACGAACGCTTTCAGCATCCGCTCGTGGCTCTTCTCGAACGCGGGGATGAAGAACGACCACGCCTGCCAGAGGATCACCGGGAGGGAGACGGCGACGCCGAGGTAGAGGCTCAGCCACAGCGAGGTCATGAACGGCTCGCCGATTCCGAGCGTCAGGAGCTTCCGGTGCTCCTTCGGCAGCTGGTCGGTCAGGAGCCGGACGACGCGCGCGTGCACGACGAAGGCGGCGATCCACGCGACGACGACCGCGCCGATGCACACGAACAAGCGCTGGCGCAGTTCCTCGAGATGCTCGACGAGCGTGGCCTCTTCGCCGTGACCCAGGCGACGCGGCAACCTCAAGGCAAACCTCTAGTGAACGGTCTCGTTCTCGCGCGAGGGCGAGTGTGCCGTCGAGTCCTGCGTCGTCCCGACCGGAAGCTCCGCGCGATCGTCCGTCTTCCCGGTGACGGAATCCTTGAATTCGCGCATTCCGGATCCGAGCGAGCGGCCGATCTCCGGCAGGCGCTTGGCTCCGAAGAGCAGGAGGGCCAGGAGCAGCAGGCCGACGATCTCGAGGGGACCTATGTTCGGCATGCGTTCACCCTACCAGCGTTTCGCCGCTTCTCCACCCCGGGCAGAAGGCTTCACACATGGCCAAGAAACCGCTGGCGGAGCAGGTGGTCGTCGTCACCGGAGGCTCTGCCGGCCTTGGGCGCGCGATCGCGCGCCTGGCTGCGAGCCGCGGGGCGGCCGTTGTCGTTGCGGCCCGAGGCGGCGACGCGCTCGACGCGACCGCCGCCGAGCTTGGTCCAAGGGCGCACGCCGTGCAGGCCGACGTCGCCTCTCTCGACGACTGCCATCGCATCGTCGAGGCGGCCGTCGACGCATTCGGGCGCATCGACACCTTCTGCGCGAACGCCATGGTCACCGTCTACCAGGAGGCGCGCGAGCTCCGGCCGGAAGAGCTGCGCCGCGTCCTCGACGTCAACTTCCTGGGCGCGGTCAACTGCTACTGGGCCGCCTTGCCGAAGCTCGTCGAGACGGGCGGCACGTTCGCACACGTCAGCTCGGCGCTCGCCTACCGGGGCATCCCGCTGCAGGCGGCGTACTGCTCGTCGAAGGCGGCCGGCCGGACGTTCTTCGAGAGCGCACGCGTCGAGCATCGCAAACACGGCATTCCGGTCGACATCACGCTCTGCCTTCCCGGCGCGATCAACACGCCGCAGTTCGACACGGCACGCCAGTATCTCGGGAAGCAACCGCAGCCCGTGCCGCCGATCTACGAGCCGGAACCCTTCGCCGAGGCGGTCGTGCACACGTTCGAGCATCCGGTGCGCGAGCTGCCGATCGGATGGGGCGCGCAGAAGCTCCTCTGGGGCCAGAAGCTCTCGCCGCGCGCCGGCGACCGCGTGCTGGTGCGGACCGGGTGGAGCGGCCAGCACACCGCCGAGGAAAAGCCGGTCGGCTCTCCGGATAACCTGTTCGAACCGCTTGCGGGGGATCGCGGCGCCCGCGGTCGCTTCAGCGGACAGTCGCGCCGCAGCACCGCGTGGACATCGCTGCGCCTGCGCCGCTTCATCCTTGGGGCTGCGGTTGCCGGGGTGGGCTTGGCTACGATGAGTGTCACGAACGGACGGGCAAAAACGCCCGTCCGGCGGCCCTGAGGCGGTAGCAGCACGTGGCAACCCTGGAACTGAAGAATCTGCACGTCGCCCTCGAGGACGGCACCCCGATCGTCCGAGGCGTGGACCTCCGGATCTCGTCCGGCGAGGTGCATGCCGTCATGGGCCCGAACGGCTCCGGCAAGTCGACGCTCGCCTACGCGATAGCCGGCCACCCGGCCTACGAGGTCACCGAGGGCCAGATCCTGCTCGACGGCAAGGACCTCACCGAGGCCGGTGCCGACGAGCGCGCGCAGGCCGGGTTGTTCCTCGCGTTCCAGTATCCGCACGCGATCCCCGGCGTCACCGTCACGAACTTCCTGCGGCAGGCGCTGAACGCCGTGCGCAAGGCTCGTGCGGGCGGCGTCGACGACCCGATGCCGGTGCCCGAGTTCCGCAAGCTGTTCCTCGCGAAGATGGACGACCTGAAGGTCAGCCGCGAGCTCGCCTCGCGCTACCTCAACGACGGTTTCTCCGGCGGCGAGAAGAAGCGCGTCGAGATCCTGCAGATGGCGATGCTGCAGCCGAAGATCGCGGTGCTCGACGAGACCGACTCCGGGCTGGACATCGACGCGCTCAAGGTCGTCGCCGCGGGCGTCCAGCAACTCGTCGGCCCCGACATGGGCGCACTCGTGATCACGCACTACCAGCGGATCCTCAACTACATCACGCCCGACTACGTACACGTCTTCGTCGGCGGCAGGATCGTCGAGGAGGGCGGGCCCGAGCTCGCCGAGAAGCTCGAGGCGTCAGGATACGAGCAGTGGGAAGAGGTGCCGGTGTAATGACGCAGACCGAGACCGAGATCGTCCAGGGGATCGGCTCCGACTACGAGGTCAAGTACGGCTTCAACGTCCCGGAGGACTACTTCTTCAAGAGCGGCCGCGGGCTCTCGCACGAGCTGATCGACGCGATCTCGTCGCACAAGAACGAGCCGGACTGGATGCGGAAGTTCCGCCACCGCTCGCTCGACTACTTCCTCGCGCGGCCGATGCCGACCTGGGGCGGCATGCCGACGCTGACGGAGATCGACTTCGAGAGCATCTACTACTACATCAAGCCCACCGAGAAGCAGGCCGAGTCGTGGGAAGACCTGCCCGCCGACATCAAGGACACGTGGGACAAGCTCGGCATCCCCGAGGCGGAGAAGAAGTACCTCGCCGGCGTCGGCGCGCAGTACGAGAGCGAGGTCGTGTACCACAAGCTGCAGGAGAACCTCACCTCGCAGGGCGTGATCTTCCTCGACACCGACACCGCGCTGCGCGAGCACGAGGACATCTTCAAGCAGTACTTCGGGACGATCATCCCGCAGAACGACAACAAGTTCGCGGCGCTGAACAGCGCGGTCTGGTCGGGCGGCTCGTTCATCTACGTCCCGCCGGGCGTCCGGATCGAGCTGCCGCTCCAGGCCTACTTCCGCATCAACGCGGAGAACATGGGCCAGTTCGAGCGCACGCTGATCATCGTCGACGAGGACGCGTACGTGCACTACGTCGAAGGCTGCACGGCGCCGATCTACTCCACCGACTCGCTGCATTCGGCCGTCGTCGAGATCGTCGTCAAGAAGGGCGGCCGCTGCCGCTACACGACGATCCAGAACTGGTCGACGAACGTCTACAACCTCGTCACCAAGCGAGCGGTGGCAGAGACCGGCGCGACGATGGAGTGGGTCGACGGCAACCTCGGCTCCAAGTTGACGATGAAGTACCCGGCGATCTGGCTGCTCGGCGAGCACGCGCACGGCGAGGTGCTGTCGATCGCGTTCGCCGGCAAGAACCAGCACCAGGACGCAGGCGGCAAGTGCGTGCACGTCGCGCCGAACACGTCGAGCGTGATCACGTCGAAGTCGATCTCGAAAAACGGCGGCCGTGCCGGTTATCGCGGCCTGCTCGAGGTGGCGAAGGGCGCGCACGGCTCGAAGTCGAAGGTCGTCTGCGACGCGCTGATCCTCGACGAGGACTCGCGCTCCGACACGTACCCGTACATCCGCATCGACGAGAACGACGTCGACATCGGCCACGAGGCGACCGTCTCGAAGATCGGCGAGGAGCAGCTCTTCTACCTGATGTCGCGCGGCCTCTCCGAGGCCGAGGCCTCGGCGATGGTCGTCAGCGGCTTCGTCGAGCCGATCACGAAGGAGCTGCCGCTCGAGTACGCGGTCGAGATGAACCGGCTGATCCAGCTGCAGATGGAGGGGTCGGTCGGCTAGTTGCAGGTCGAGCACGTCGACTTCTGGGCCGTCCCGGTCACCGACATGGAGCGGTCCGTCGCCTTCTACCGCGACACGCTCGGACTGCCGCAGACCGGTGACGGCGGCTTCCCCGAGTTCAAGCTCGGCGACAACGGCTTCCTGTACCTGCTGAGCCTCGAGGCGATCGGCGGTCAGTTCCGATCGCCGCACGACGCCGGGTTCGCGCTCCGTGTGCCGGACGTGCACGAGGCCCGCACGGAGCTCGAGGGGAAGGGTGTCGCTTTCAACGGCGATGTGCTCGACACCGGCGTCTGCCACATGGCGTTCTTCGCCGACCCGGACGGCAATCAGATGCTCCTTCATCGCCGCTACGCAGCCCCGCCGTCATGAGCATGCAGTCATGAGCACGATCACACGCGACGAGGCCGCGAAGCGCTTCGCGGAGCTGCCGCTGCCGTCGACCTCCGACGAGCACTGGCGCTTCACCGACCTGCGCGGCTTCGCTCCCCAAGAGGTGTCAGACACCGTTCCGGTATCAGACACCAAGCCGGCGCTCGATCTCGACGTGGCCGGCCGCGCGGTCGTCACGGAGACCGGCATCGAGATCCTGTCCGCGCCAGAAGGAGTGCGTTTCGAACCGCTCCCGCGCGACACCGACGCGAAGCTGATCCCGGACGACGACAAGTTCGCGCTCGAGAACCTCGCGCGCTGGGAGCACGGGTTGCTCGTGCACGTCCCGAAGGGCGTCGTGCTCGACAAGCCGCTGTACGTCCAGGTGACCTCGAGCGGCGGCGCGCTCTTCTGGCGCATGGTCGTGATCGCGGACGAAGGCGCGCGCTTCACCGTGATCGAGGACCTCTCGTCGGCCGCGGACGACACGGTCGCGTACACGAACGCCGTCGTCGAGCTCTTCGTCGACCCGGCCGCGAAGATCGAGTACGTCTCGCTGCAGAACCTCTCGAAGGAGACCTGGCACTTCGGCCGCCACAAGGCATGGCTCGAGCGTGACAGCGAGCTCGACTGGGTGATTGGCGGCTTCGGCTCGAAGCGCGGCAAGGTGTGGATCGAGAACGATCTCGCCGGGCCGGGCGCCACCTCGCGCGTCACGGGCGCCTACTTCGCCGACGGCGAGCAGCACCTCGACTACGACACGTTCCAGGAGCACATCGCCCCGAACACGGAGAGCGACTTCGCGTTCAAGGGCGCCCTCCGCGAGAGCGCGACCGCGGTCTGGCGCGGGATGATCCGCGTCGAGGAGGGAGCGCAGAAGACGAACGCCTACCAGGAGAACCGCAATCTCCTGCTCTCCGACAAGGCGCACGCCGACTCGATCCCGGGCCTCGAGATCATGGCGAACGACGTGCGCTGCACGCACGGCGCCACGCTCGGCAAGGTCAATCGGGAGGAGCTCTTCTATCTGATGACGCGCGGGCTCTCCCGCGCCGAGGCGGAGCGGCTGATCGTGCGCGGGTTCTTCCAGGACGTGCTCGACCGCATCGAGCTCGTGCCGGTGCGCGAAGCTCTGGGCGCGGCGCTCGAAGCCCGCATCCCGCACGCGTAGTTACCCCGGAAGGGGGATGTCGCGCTCCCCCTTTGCGAGTGAGCATGCGTCGGTCAAACCGCGGAGGTGCCACGGATGCAACTGACCCCCGCTGCGGCAGTCGTCGCGATCTTCGTCGCGATTCTCCTCGTGCTGGTACGCGCAGTTTTCCGCGCGCTGTGAGAGACTGCCCGTGACCCGAGCGAAAGGAGACGTCCATGCTCGGTCGCAGGGCAGCCATCGGCTCGTCGATCGTCGCGCTCGCCGTTGTCGGTGGGGGCGGCGCGTTTGCAGCCACGCATGGCAGCTCACACAGCACGAAGCCCACGGTGCACAAGGTGGTCCGTCCTCACATGGTGGCGAAGCCACACGTGATGATGGGTTCCAGCGTGCGGAGCGGTCACCACTGCAACCACGAGGGAACCGCCGCCGCAAACCTGTAGGCGTCGCGCTTCTTCGGCCCGGCGTCCGCGCGGGCGCCGGGTCGAGGGTCGTCAGGAAAGGAGCTTGCGTTCCAGCTCGGCGACGCGCGCTTCGAGGTGCTCCAGCCGCCGCTCCAGCGAGCTGGGCTCCCCGGCGGGGACCTCGGGCTCCTCGACCGGGCCGGCCCCGGTCGGCCCCGAGCCGAGGAGGTGCGTCCAGCGCTCCTCGCGCTGGCCCGGCCGCTTCGGCAGGAGGTGTGCGAGCTCGCGCGCGTCGAGCCGCCTGAGCGTCGCCTCCACCTCGTCGTTGCCGGAGAAGTGATGCAGGCGCTCGGTGCGCGCCTTCAGCTCGGCGACCGTCTGCGGGCCCCGCAGCATGAGCACGGCGAGCACCGCCGACTCGGAGGGGAGCAGGTCGAGCGCCTCGTCGAAGAGCTGCCGGTACTTCGCGACCCGTGACCCCGGGCCGGTCGCAAGCCGCGCCCAGCCGATCTGCCCGAGGCGCTGCGCCGCCGTGCGCACCTGCGCCTCGTCGTAGGCGACGACGGGGTCGCGGTTCGTCGCCTGGTTGCAGGCGAGCCGCAGCGCATTCAGCGTCAGCGGGTACTGGTCGGGCGTCGTCCGCTGCTTCTCGATCAGGCAGCCGAGCACGCGCAGCTCGGTCGGCTCCAGGCGCTGGGCTGACATCGCGGGCAGCTTAAAACCCGAACCTGATTCGGCGCAGCCGAACCAGATTCGAGCGAAAACCCAAAGGCTGCAATCTGGCTCGCTCTGCTTTTACCAGCATGCGAATCAGGCGTGCGGAGTCAGGCGCGCACGAGCGGCTTGTACTTGATCCGGTGCGGCTCGAGCGCCTCGGGGCCGCGCGTCTCTCGCACCCACTCCGCGTACTCGGCCCAGTCGCCCTCGAACCACGTGGCCTGCGAGTCGCCTTCGAAGGCGAGGATGTGCGTCGCGACGCGGTCGAGGAACCAGCGGTCGTGGGTGATCACCACGGCGCAGCCGGCGAAGTCGAGCAGCGCGTCCTCGAGCGCGCGCAGGGTGTCCACGTCGAGGTCGTTCGTCGGCTCGTCGAGCAGCAGGACGTTCCCGCCGCTCTTCAGCATCTTCGCGAGGTGCACGCGGTTCCGCTCGCCGCCCGACAGCTTGCCGACCGGCTTCTGCTGGTCGCCGCCCTTGAAGTTGAACCAGGACGTGTACTGGCGCGAGTTGATCTCCTTCTTTCCGAGCAGGACGACGTCCTGGCCGCCGGAGATCTCCTTCCACACGGTGTTCTTCGGATCGAGGTCGGCACGCGACTGGTCGACGTAGCCGAGCTGCACGGTGTCCCCGACGCGCAGCTCTCCTGCGTCCGGCGTCTCCTGGCCCGCGATCATGCGGAAGAGCGTCGTCTTCCCGGCGCCGTTCGGCCCGATCACGCCGACGATGCCGGCCGGCGGCAGCGAGAACGTGAGGTCCTCGACGAGCAACCGGTCGCCGAACCCCTTCACCACGCCGTCGGCCTCGATCACGACGTCGCCGAGGCGCGGGCCGGGCGGGATGTGGATCTCGACCTTGTCGAGCCTCACCGCTTCCTCCTCGGCGAGCAGCCGCTCGTACGCGCCGAGCCGCGCCTTCGACTTCGCGTGCCGCGCCTTCGGCGCCATCCGCACCCACTCCAGCTCCCGCTGCAGCGTGCGCTGCCGGGCCGACGACTGCTTCTCCTCGACCGCGAGCCGGGCCTGCTTCTGCTCGAGCCAGCCCGAGTAGTTGCCCTGGTACGGGATGCCGCGCCCGCGGTCGAGCTCGAGAATCCAGCCGGCCACGTTGTCGAGGAAGTAGCGGTCGTGGGTGACGGCGACGACGGTGCCCTTGTACTCGGCGAGGAACCGCTCGAGCCAGAAGACGGACTCCGCGTCGAGATGGTTCGTCGGCTCGTCGAGCAGGAGCAGGTCGGGTGCGCTCAGGAGCAGCCGGCAGAGCGCGACGCGCCGACGCTCGCCACCGGAGAGCGAGGTCACGTGGCGGTCGCCGTCGGGAAGCCGAAGCGCGTCCATCGCGTGGTCGAGCTGTGCTTCGAGCTGCCACGCGTCGCGGCGGTCGATCTGGTCCTGGACCTTCGCCTGCTCGGCGAGCAGCACGTCGTAGTCGGCGTCGGGCTCGGCGAACCGCGCGGAGATCTCGTTGAAGCGGTCGAGCAGGTCGCGGAGCTCGCGGACGCCATCCTCGACGTTCTCGCGCACCGTCCTGGCGGCGTCCAGCTCGGGTTCCTGCTCGAGCAGGCCGACCGTCGCGCCGGGTGCGAGCTCGGCGGTGCCGGACGAGGGTTCCTCCTTGCCGGCCATGATCCGCAGGACGGTGGACTTGCCTGCACCGTTCGGGCCGAGCACGCCGATCTTCGCGCCCGGGAAGAACGACAGCGAGATGTTCGCCAGCACCTGGCGGTCGGGGCCGTAGAACTTGTCGACCCGGTACATCGTGAAGATGTATTCGCTGCTCACGCCGAGCAAGGTAACACCGCGTTGACGAAGCCCTTACCGCTCGGTCGTAGCCTGGCGTCGTGAGGAAGCTCGTCGTGCTCGGGATGCTCCTGCTCCCCGTGGGGGCCGCCTCGGCGGGGCCGGCCGAGCCGCTGCTGCTCTTCACCACGACGGTGGGCTCGCGCGGCTCCGACGTCGTCGTGTCGCAACTCGACGAACGGGCCGGACGAGCCTGACCGGCGGCGCGGGGCTGGCGCCGAGTCCCGTCTGGTCCCTCGACGGACGGCAGGTCGCGTTCGCGACGAACCGCGAGCCGAACGGCTCCGGCCCGAGTGAGATCTACGTCGTCGACGCGGACGGAGGCGGCCTGCGGGCGGTCACGCACGGCGCGCAGCCGAATCACTTCCGCTCGGGACCGGCGTGGTCGCCGGACGGTACGCAGCTCGCCTACCTCGAGTCGAACGGAACGTCGTCCGAGAGCGCCGATGTCTGGATCGTTCCGGTCGCCGGCGGCGAGCCGCGCCGACTGACGACCGACGGCGGGCCGAAGCGCGGCGTCGCCTGGCAGCCGGGCGGCTCGCTCGTCCTCTACGACCGGGGCGACGCGACGACCTCCTGGGGGCTCTGGACGGTCGACGTGCAGTCCGGAGTGGCGCGCCGGATCGCCGAGACGCACCCCTTCGGCGCGGGCGAGGCCGGCTACTGGTCGCCCGACGGAACGCGGATCGCGTTTCCGAACGGAACGGGGCGGCTCGAAGTCGCCGCGGCCGACGGGTCGCAGGCGCGGGTGCTCGCCGCAGGCGGACTGACGGGCGCGCCGTCCTGGTCACCCGACGGGCGTTCCGTCGCCTACGCGGCCACGCGGATCTTGCCGCTGCCGGCCAGCCGCTTCGGCCCGTTGGCGAACACCGACGTCTACGTTGCCGACGCCGCGAGCGGCGAGAGCCGCCGTCTCACGGGCTGGCTCGACCCGAACGTCGTCGGCCCGACGAGCGACACCCCGTCCTGGTGGCCCGACGGCAAACGGCTCTTCTTCCGCACGTTCCGCGGCGGCACCGACCGCGTCGTCTGGCAGATGAACGCCGACGGCACCTGCCAGCAGCCCGTCGCCGCGCTGGCCGGGATCGCGGCCGGACCGTGGTGGCAGCCGGGCGCTCTGCCGGGCGGGACGAACGACTGCGTCGACCTGCGCCTGCGCGCAACCGTCGACCGCTCGCCGATCGCGCTCGGCGCATCGACCGGGCTGACGATCATGGTCGAGAACCGCGGCAACCGGCCTGCCACAGACGTGGTGGTGAGCGCCACTGCTGCGCAGGGCGATATCTCGCTCGGCGGGGGGCCGACGCCGACGTCCGTCGTCTTCGACGTCGTGCTCCCCGGCCAAACCGTCACGGTCTCCGGCTCCTGGAGCGGCAAGAGCGCCGGGCTGCTCACGGCGACGATCACGGCTCACGCCGCGGAGCGCGACGTGACGCCGGCGGACGCGACGGAACGCGTGGGGGCAACCGTCCTCCCGTGCACGGTCGTGGGGACCTTCGGGCCCGACGTGCTCCGCGGGACGCCCGGCAACGACCGCATCTGCGGCCTGCCCGGTGCGGATCGGATCGACGGGGGCAAGGGCAACGACTATCTGGACGCGGGGAACGGACCCGACACGGTCGTCGGCGGGCCCGGGAACGACACGATCATCGCCCGCGGGGGGAGCGACGTCGTCTATGCCCGCGACGGGCAGCGCGACTGGATCGACTGCGGCACCGAGCCCGACATCGCCGTGGTCGACCGGATCGATCACGTCCACCACTGCGAGAAGGTCGTCAGGCGGTAGCTTCTGGACGATCGACCGGTGTGCGATGTATCGCCGGTGTCTACCGTGAACGTGTGCGGCTCGGGGTCCTGATCGTGGCGCTTGCCCTGCTCGCGGGCGTGGCCCTCGCCGATCAGCACCGGACACGCGCCGTCTCTGCTCGCGCCTCCTCCGATCGGTGGTGGTGCACGCACAAGGCGCTTCGGTGCACGGGATTCGACGAGGCAGCGCACCACGAGCGGTGGGAGCTGCGCGAGCACGGCTACGAGATCGCCGGCGCGGCGCTCACGGGCGCGATCCTGCTCGTCGGGGGCGGGCGCCTGCGCCTCCGGCTGTGACGGCCCGGCTACAGTAGGCCCGTGGCCGTCCAGGCTCGGCAAAAGCTCGATGCGCAGCGCCTCCGCGCGGATTTCCCCGTCTTCGACGAGCTCGTCAACGGGAGGCCCGTCGCCTACCTCGATTCGGCGTCGTCCACGCAGAAGCCGCGCCAAGTGCTCGACGCGATGCGCGAGTTCTACGAGCACTCGTACGCGAACGTCCATCGCGGCGTCTACACGCTCGCCGAGCGGGCGACCGCCGGTTACGAAGGTGCGCGCGAGAAGGTTCGCGCGTACATCAACGCGCCGTCGCACCGCGAGGTGATCTTCACGCGCAGCGCGACCGAGGCGATCAACCTGATCGCGTACTCGTGGGGGCTCGACAACCTCGGGCCCGGCGACGTCGTCGTGATCACCGAGCTCGAGCACCACGCCAACTTCGTGCCGTGGCAGTTCATCGCGAAGCGCACGGGCGCGCAGTTCGCGCACATCCCGATCGACGACTATGGCGAGCTGCAGCTCGACGCGCTCGACGAGATCGCAACGCGCGGGGACATCAAGGTGGTCGCGAACAACCTCGTTTCGAACACGCTCGGCACGATCAACCCGGTCGAGAAGCTCGCCGTCTGGGCGCACGAGCACGGCGCGATCATGGTTGTCGACGCGGCGCAGGCGGCGCCGCATCGTCACATCGACGTGCAGGCGCTCGGTTGCGACTTTCTCGCCTTCTCCTCGCACAAGCTGTGCGGTCCGAGCGGCGTCGGCGCGCTGTGGGGGCGACGCGAGCTGCTCGAGGAGATGCAGCCGTTCAACCTGGGCGGCGAGATGATCCGCTCGGTCGCGCTCGAGCGCACGAGTTGGAACGAGCTGCCCTACAAGTTCGAAGCCGGCACGCCCGCGATCGCGGAGGCGTACGGCTTCGGCGTCGCGATCGACTACGTCTCGGAGGTCGGTCTCGACGCGATCGAGGCCCACGAGCACGAGCTCGTCGCGCAGGCGATGGACGCGCTCGCCGAGATCCCCGGCCTGCGCGTCTTCGGCCCGCCCGCCGACCGCCGTACGGGGATCGTCAGCTTCGAGCTCGAGCACGTGCACCCCCACGACGTCGCGCAGATCCTCAACTGGGACGGCGTCGCGGTCCGCGCCGGGCACCACTGCACGCAGCCGCTGATGACACGCCTCGGCGTCGCGGCGACGACGCGCGCGAGCTTCTACCTCTACTCGATTCCCGAAGAGATCGACCGGCTGGTCGCGGGATTGCGCAAGGTCAAGGAGACGTTCGGGGTCTGAGCGATGTCCGAGATGGAACAGATGTATCGCGAGGTGATCCTCGACCACTACAAGTCGCCGCGCGGCCACGGCCTGCTCGAGGACGCCGACGCGCAGGCGGTCGGACAGAACCCCTTGTGCGGGGACGAGGTCGCGATCTCCGTCAAGTTCGGCGCCGACGGCGAGACGATCGAGAGCGTCGGCTTCGAGGGGCGCGGCTGCGCGATCTCGCAGGCCGCGACGTCGATGCTGACCGAGCTCGTGCAGGGCGACCGAGATCGCGACGCTTCCGCGGGACGAGCTGCTCGACGAGATCGGCATCCCGCTCACGCCGATCCGCCTCAAGTGCGCGATCCTCGGCCTCGGCGTGCTCAAGGTCGCACTGCACAAAGCGAAGGGGACCCCGCTGCCCGAGGAGTGGCAGGGCATGGGCGACGACCTCTCCTTCGAGTAGTGGCGAAGATCCACGTTGCGCCGCTTGAGGAGTTCGGCCCGGGCTCCGCGAAGATCGTCACGCTGGGCTGGACGTCGGTCGGCGTCTACAACTGCGACGGCAAGCTCTACGCGCTCGAGGACCGCTGCTCGCACGACGACGGCCCGCTCTGCGAGGGAGAGTGGGACGAGGAGACCTGCCGCGTGATCTGCCCGCGGCACGGGTCTGCGTTCGACCTCGAGACGGGGCGGCCGCTCTCGCTGCCCGCGTACGAGCCCGTCGCGACCTATCCCGTCACGGTCGAGGACGGCATCGTGCAGGTGGAGGTCGTCGAGTCATAGAGTTGACGCGCTGCTGGGAGACGAGCGACCCGCTCTACGCCGCCTACCACGACGAGGAGTGGGGGCGGCCCGTGCGCGACGAGCGCGGGCTGTACGAGCGGCTGTGCCTCGAGGGCTTCCAGTCCGGGCTCAGCTGGCTGACGATCCTGCGCAAGCGCGACGCCTTCCGGGCGGCGTTCGAGGGCTTCGTCCCCGACCGCGTCGCCGCGTTCGGCGAGCGCGACGTCGACCGCCTGCTCGCGGACGCCTCGATCGTCCGTCACCGCGGGAAGATCGAGGCCGCGATTGCGAACGCACGCGCGACCGTCTGCCTGCGCGACACGACGCCACTGCACGAGCTCTTCTGGTCATATGCCCGCGAGGACGACGGGCGGCCGCGCACGGCGGCGGACTGGCGGGCGACGACGCCGGAATCGACCGCGCTCGCGAAGGAGCTGCGGCGCGCCGGCTTTCGCTTCGTCGGGCCGACGACCGTCTACGCCGCGATGCAGGCGTGCGGCGTCGTCAACGATCACCTGGACGCGTGCTGGGTGCGCGACGCGGTCGAGGCGGAGCGGATCACGGCGCGGACGACGTAGACCGCCCGCGGGAGCGGTCTCCGGCTGCGCCAGCGGAGCAGACCGTTCGCGCCCGTTCGGCCGTGCACGACCGCGATCGTGCTCGACCCCCGCCGCACGCGCATGCTCAAGGCGATGCCCGTGGCCGGCCGTGAGCCTGCGAAGACCCGCGCCGTCGCCACGAGGTGGCCCGCGCCCATCCTCGTGCCGACACCCGCCACGTGCGCCGGCGGCCTCGTGACGACGATCGCGGCGTCGGCGGCGATGCCGTCGACGGTAGCCGTCAGCGTTCCGTTGCCCGGGCGAGACGATGCGGTGAAGACGATCGACGAGGCTCCAGTGCCGGAGAGCCGGCCGAGCCTGCTCGACGAGAGCGTCCAGGTCGGGGTCGCGGCGACCGGGTTGCCGTACGCGTCGGTGCCGGTGGCGGAGAAGGTCTGCGACCCGCCTCCGACGACGGTCGCCGCGGTCGGGGCGACGGCGAGGCTCGCGAGCGCTGCGGCGGTGACCGCCGCGGCCTGCGCGGCGCCCGCTGCGCTCAGCGTCGGCGTCCCGGCGAGCGTGTCGGTGTAGAAGAACGTCGCCGCCGACGAGCCGGCGGGAATCGTGACCGTCAGCGTGGGCGACCACGGCCCGGCGGCCGACGTCGAGAAGCCGCCCTGCGGCGAGGTCGTCGCGAGGGTCACGGGCTGATCCGCGGTTGCCATGTCGGGCACGCCGGCGGTCTGCAGTTGCACCGTCAGCGGGCCGGAGACGGTGCCCGCCGTCAACGCGACCGGCGCGGACGCGAACGCGACGGCGCTCGTCGACCAGGCCGAGAAGGCCTGCCAGCCCGTCGTGAATGCCGCGCCGTCGACGACGGTCGAGCACCAGGCGGGCGCGCAGGCGGCCACGCCCGCGTCGTCGGCGGGGACGCCCGAGTCGCGGATTGCGGCGCCGAGCCGGTCGAGGATGGACGCCGTCTGGCTGTTGAAGTCCGCGGCCGGGAGCGCTTGAGTGTTGCTCGGCGCCCACGCGAAGCCGAGCCGGTCGACGACGGCTCCGCCGGCTGCCGCGAACGACCGGCCGGCGTACACCTGTCCCGACACGAAATCCTGCATCGAAGCGGCCGGGACCGCCGTGAATCCGTACGACGAGCCCCATGCCCACGCAGCGTTGCCGAAGGTCACGTACGACTGCCGGAGGAGGTCGCGTGCAGGCCCGACCGCGTCCGGTCCGGCGTTAGCGAGCGCGAGCTCGTGGCCGAGGTACTGGACGAGTGCGTCACGGCGCTGCTGCGGCGTCGACCCTGCGACCGCGTAGTCGCGGACGTCGCCGTAGTTCTCCTGCGCCCAATCGGAGACGTAACCGGCGGCCTCCGTCCAGAAGCCGGCGTCCTGCAGCCACCCCTGGAGGTTGACCTTGTAGGGCGAGAGGTCGGTCGTCGACTGTCCGACACCGGCGGTGTAGACGATGCCCTTCAGGCCGTCGTTCGCGAGGCCGTGGAGGAAGTCGAGGGCATTGCGACGCGCGGACCCCGTGCCTTTGCGGACGGCCGACGAGAGCTCGTTCAGCGCCCACGTGTCGCCCGCGCCGGGGTCGAAGCCGGCGGCCGCCATGCGCTGCCGGGCCGTGACGCCGGCCTGGTACCACGAGGAGGCATTCGCGGTCACCCACGAGTTCCAGCCGTTCCAGCTGATTTCGTCCACCGCGTGGAAGTTCGGGCCGAGCGCCCTGATCTGCCCCGCCTGGTTCGGGCGCGGCTGCGACTTGTCGGCGGCGAGCGGTGGCACCGAGACGTAGTACTGCGCACACGGCGACGGGCTCTGGGCGAGCTTCGTCGCGAGGCGCAGCCAGTCTGTCTGGGCGTAGAAGACCGCGCGCGCCGGGCGGCAGGCTGCGTCGCTCGACGCCCGCGGGTGCGCCTGCGTGCGTGCCACCTCGGCCCGCCAGAGCTTGGCCGTGGCCGCAGGTGTCAGCGACGGCACCGGCCGCGCGGCGAGCGCTGACGGAACGACCGCGAGCGCGGCCACGATGATGAGCGCCGACCTCTGCACAGACCCCTCTCGGCGCGGCATGGTAACCGCGGAACGCCGGATCGGCGACCCTCCGTCCTCACCCATGCGCTAGATTGGTGGTATCCGCGGAAAGGAGGTGGTCCGGCGTTGGAGACTTCAAGTACGGGCAGTGGAGGTACCAGCTCGTAGAGGCGCGTCCCCGGGACCTGACGGGGAATCGCCTAGCCAGCGTGGGGGACTCGCGTTACGCGCCGCCTGAAACGGCCGGAAGCGCCTCTACGAAATAACAGCTGGTAACCGGATCGGGCCGCCTTCGGGCGGCCCTTTCTTTTGGGCGACAATCGTCCGGTGGGCCGGATCGAGTGGGTGATCGAGAGCTGCCGTCTCCTGCGCGCGATCGGAGACGAGATCGAGGAGACGCGCCCGTTCGACGGGTTGCTGATCGGCACCGGCATCCACCTCGAGCCGAAGACGGTGGCGCTCCTCCTGACGCTGCAGCGCGGCGGCGCGCGGCTCGTCTCGACCGGCAACCTCGCGACGACCCAGCAGGAGGCGGTCGACTACCTGCGGGCGCGGGGCGTCGAGGTCGTCGGCCGGCCGACCACGGATCCCGCCGAGCACGACGCGAGCCTCCGGGAGGTCGTTCGAGCGCGGCCGGACATGCTGCTCGACAACGGCGGCGACCTGTTCGTACGCTGGCTCGACGAGCGCGACGACCGTCTCCGCGGCGGCACGGAGGAGACGACGTCGGGCCGGGCGCGCCTCGCGCCGCTCCGGGAGGAGCTCCGTGTCCCGGTGCTCGTGATCAACGACAGCCCGATCAAGCAGTTCGCCGAGAACCGCCACGCCGTCGGCCAGAGCGTGCTCGAGTCGTTCATGCGGATCACGAACCGGTCGACGAACGGGAAGCGCGTGACCGTGTTC
>JABFWJ010000067.1 GCA_013362295.1 Thermoleophilia bacterium | reverse complement strand
CCCACGAGAAGGCGCCCGACGTCGAGCGTCTGCCGCCGCGCGAGGTGAGGTCCCTGATCGATCCGACGGCCGCGGGAGCCGCCGGCCTTCCAGGCACGGCCGGGCTGCTCGGCGGCACCGGCGCGCCCGACCCGACGGCCGCCGGCGCGCCCGACGCGACCCAGGCGGCAACGCCCGCCCACGGATTGACGGACAGCGCGCTGCAGCAGGCGCAGACGGCGCCCGGCACGACGGATCCGCACGTCGAGTCGACGGCGTCGTCCTGACGAGCACACGGCCGGGCGTCGTTCGACGCCCGGCCTGCTACCGTGCCGCCACGGCTCGCGCAGTTGCGGCCGTGAGATCCAGCTTCTCGTTCCTCCTGTTCAGGCGATTCGAGTCTCTTGCATCTCGAACCCTGAACCTAGGAGTCGAACAACATGTCCAAGTCTTTCGGCGCCCTGGGCGTCAGCACGCCTGTCGTGCGAACGCTCGCGGAGCGCAACATCCACACACCGTTTGCGGTGCAGAGCCTCGTGCTCGAGGACGCCCTGGCGGGCGTCGACATCCTCGCCGCCTCCCCCACCGGATCCGGCAAGACCCTCGCCTTCGGCCTGCCCGTCGTCGAACGCACCGCGCGGGACGGCGGCCGTCCGGGCGCGCTGATCCTCGTCCCGACGCGCGAGCTGGCCTCGCAGGTCGTCGACGACCTGCGGGCCCACGCGAACGCCAAGGGACTGAAGATCGCCGCGGTCTACGGCGGAACCGCGCTCGGGCCGCAGGCCAAGCGCGCGCGGCAGGCGAACATCCTCGTCGCGACGCCGGGGCGCCTCTTCGACCTGATCGAGCGGGGGATGGTCGGCCTCGGCGGTGTCCGCGTCCTCGTGCTCGACGAGGCCGACCGGATGCTCGACATGGGCTTCCGCCCCCAGGTCGACCGCATCCTGAAAGGCGTGCCCGAGAACCGGCAGACGATGCTGTTCTCGGCCACGCTGGACGGTGCCGTCGCCGACCTCGCGCGCCGGTACACCGCGAACGCCGTCCGCTACACCGCCGCCGCCCCGGCAGAGGCGGCGCGGGGCGAGATCGAGCACGAGTTCGTGCCGGTGACCGCCGAGAACAAGCTCGACCGGCTCGCCGAGCGGCTGGGCAACGACGAGCGCGGGCTCGCGCTCGTGTTCGTCCGGACGAAGCACGGCGCGGACAAGCTCGCCCGAAGGCTCGCGCGGCAGCACGACGTCCGGGCCGTCGTGATGCACGGGAACATGTCGCAGAACGCCCGCGAGCGCTCGCTCGCCCAATTCGAATCGGGACGCGTGTCGACGCTCGTTGCCACCGACGTCGCCGCCCGCGGTCTTGACGTCGACGACATCACCCACGTCTTCAACTTCGATCCACCGCGCACCGACGACGACTACGTCCATCGTGTCGGCCGGACGGGCCGCGCGGGCCGGAGCGGGACCGGCGTCACGTTCGTCACCCCCGAGCAGCGGGTCGACGTGCAGCGTCTCGCCGGGAACCTCGGTCACGCGGACGCGTTCGCCGCGTCGGGCATGGCCGTCACCAGCACGCGTCCGCGCAACCGCAGGCGTCGCTAGCCGAGATGAGCGAGGGTGGCGCCGTCCTCGGCGTCGCTCTCGCGGCTCTCGACGAGCGGGTGGCTCGCGAGCTCTTCCCGCACGGCCTTGCGGAGGGCGCCGGTGCCGCGGCCGTGTACGACGCGCACCGACTTGAGTCCGGCGAGCGCCGCGTCGTCGACGAGCCGTCGTACCCGCTCACGTGCCTCATGGCCGGACAGGCCGCGAGCTGGTCGGAGACGTCGCCGCGCGCGGCCGCGCGTACCTGGACGACCGGCACTCGCTCCTCGGGCGCCCGCTCTCGAGACGGGCGCAGCCGAGCGAGCGGGATGCGGACGCGCTGACCCGTCGCACCGACGACCTCGGCGTCGCCGCCGCGGATCGCGGCGATCGTGCCGCGCACGCCGACGTCCGACTCGACGGGATCGCCGACCGCGAGCGGCGCTGTCACGGGCAGCGGCGCGCTCAGATCGCCGAGCGCGCGCTCGGCGCGCGCAGCT
>JABFWJ010000371.1 GCA_013362295.1 Thermoleophilia bacterium | reverse complement strand
CCGCTGACGCGCGCCCCGGAGACACCCGAACCTGACCAGCTGACCGTCCGCGCCCCGGAGGGCGACGGCGGACAATCGACGACCGACAGCGCGGCAAAGAAGCGCCGCCGCGGTACGCGAGGCGGGCGTGGTCGCAAGAAGACGACCGCCGCCGGCGCGACCGCCACCGCAACCGCAACCGCCACGACGACCGAACGCCCGACCGGAAGGAAGACGGCCGAGCGCAAGACGGCCGAGCGCAAGACACGCACCTCGTCCTCGCAGACGCGCCGCCGCACTGCGCCGCGGCGCGCGCCGCTCCCGAAGGCGAAGCGCGAGCTCGTGATCTCCGTCGACGCCGGCGAGAAGCGCGTCGCCGTCCTCGAGGACGACCAGGTCGCCGAGGTCTACCTCGAGCGCCCCGAGCGCCGCTCGATCGCCGGCAACATCTATCTCGGGGTCGTCGACAACGTGCTGCCCGGCATGGAGGCCGCGTTCGTCGAGATCGGCCTCGAGAAGAACGGCTTCCTTTATGTCGACGAGATCATCGGCCCCGAGCTCGAGGGCAGCCGCAAGTCGGCGCGCAAGATCACCGACCTGATCCAGCGCGGGGAGAAGATCCTCGTGCAGGCGGTCAAGGACCCGATGAAGACGAAGGGCGCGCGGCTGACGACGGAGATCTCGCTCCCCGGCCGCTTCGTCGTCTACGTGCCGCACGGCGAAGGCATCGGTGTCTCGCGCCGGCTCGAAGACGAGGAGCGCAACCGCCTCAAGGCGATCCTGAAGGAGTGCGCCCCGAAGAAGGGCGGCGTGATCGTCCGCACCGCCGCGGAGGGCGCCTCGGCGGAGGACGTCGAGCGCGACCTCGACTTCCTCCAGCGCCTCTGGAAGTCGATCGAGGCCAAGGCGGAGACCGCCAAGGCGCCGTCGCTCGTCTACCAGGAGTCGGAGCTGCCCCTGCGCGTCGTGCGCGACCTCTTCACCGGCGACTTCGAGCGCCTGCTCGTCGACCACGACCGGACGCACAAGCGAATCGTCGGCTATCTCAAGAAGACATCACCGCACATGGCGGACCGGGTCACGCGCTACAAGGAGCGCGAGCCGCTGATGGAGGCATTCGGCGTCGAGCAGGAGATCAGATCGACGCTCAATCGCCGGGTCGACCTGCCCTCCGGCGGCTACCTGATCTTCGACTACGCCGAGGCGTTCACCGTCATCGACGTGAACACCGGCCGCTACGTGGGCTCGCGCTCGAAGAAGTCCGGGGGACGGCTGGAGGACACGATCACGAAGAACAATCTCGAGGCGGTCAAGGAGGTCGTCCGGCAGCTGCGCCTGCGTGACATCGGCGGCATCATCGTCATCGACTTCATCGACATGGCGAGCCCGAAGAACCGCGCCGCCGTCGAGAAGGCGCTCGGCGAGGAGCTCGAGCGCGACCGCACCAAGACGTACGTCGTCGAGATCTCGCCGCTCGGCCTCGTCGAGATGACGCGCCAGAACGTCACGGACGGGCCGCGCGAGGTGATGACGAAGAAGTGCCCGACGTGCGGCGGCGACGGCATCGTCGTCTCCGAGCACACGGCCGCGGTGGACATCGAGCGCCGGCTCCGGTCTCTCGTGACCCCCGGCTCGCGCGACAAGGCGTTCAAGGTCGAGGTCGCCGCGAAGGTCGCGAACCTCGTCGTCGGCCCGAGCGGCTCGCGCCTGCGCGAGCTGGAGGAGACGACGAAGCGCCGCTTCTTCCTGCTCGGGAAGGACGGAGAGCATCTCGACCACTTCCGCGTCGTCGACCAGGGCACGCTGGAGAAGGTCGCTCCCTCGCTCCCGTTCGACGTCGGAGCCGAGGTCGAGGTCAAGCTCGGCGAGCTCGGGCTCTACGACCCGCATGCCGGTGTCGGCAAGGTCCGCGACGTCGACGTGATCGTCGGCGACGCGGCCAAGCTCGTCGGCAAGAAGGTGAAGGTGCGGATCACTGCCATGACCGAGGGCGCTGCGTGGGCGGAGCTCGTCACGCCGGTCACGCCGGAGGACGAGCCGCTCACCGCCGAGGCGGAGGCCGAGAAGCCGACGCGCGCGAAGCGCACGACGGGCCGCAAGAAGGCCGAGGACGTCGAGGAGGTCGAGCCGGCGGCGGCCGCAGTCGAGGACGTGCTTCCGGAGGAAGCGGAGGACGAGTTCGTCGCGGACGAGACCGCCGAGGGCGAGTCGCCCGCCGCGCCGAAGAAGAAGACGCGCCGCGGCTCGCGCGGTGGCCGCAACCGCAAGAAGAAGACGGCCGCAGCGGCGGCCGCCACGAACGGCGGCGAGCCGCAGGAGCTTCTCGGAGAGGAGCCGGCCGCGGACGAGCCCGGCGTGGAGGAGCCGGCTGCGGAGGACGCAGAGCCGGCAGGCCCTGTGATCCACGTCCCGGGCCGCGAGCTGGGCACGGAGGACGGCGACGAGCCGGCGCCGGCCAAGAAGAAGACGCGCCGCGGCACCCGAGGCGGCAAGAACCGCAAGAAGAAGACGGCCGCGGCGACCGGCACGGCGGCCACGCTCGCAGTCGCGGAGGAGGCCGAGCCCGCCCAGGAGGAAGAGGAGACGCCGGCCGGGAACGGCGACTCGGACTGGGGCTACACCCCGATGAGCCAGTGGGGCCTGGACGACTCGGACTGAGAGAAGCCGCTACACTTCGGGCGCTTTCGCGGGCTCCACGCCTGCGATTTTCTCGGTATGGACTACGCGATCATCCGTCTCGGTGGCAAGCAGTACCGCGTCCGTGAGGGCGAGTATCTCGTCGTGGACCGGGTGAAGTTCGACGAGGGGAAGACGTTCAATCCGGACGTGCTCCTCGGCGACTCCGGCGTCACGGTGACGGCCAAGGTGCTGGCGCACGAGCGTGGCCCGAAGATCCGGATCGGGAAGTACCGCCGCCGCACCGGCTACAAGCGCCACAACGGGTTCCGCGCGGCGACGTCTCGGATCGAGATCTCGCTCGGCGGGCAGCAGCGGGCCGCCGCGAAGAAGGCCGAGCCCGCTGTGCAGGCCGAGCCGGCTGCGACGGCCGAGCCGGTTGTGCAGCCCGCGCCGACGGCCGAGGATCACGTCAAGGGCATGCCGTCGGGGTACGAGGAGCTGACGGTGGCCCAGATCTCGGAAGGCTCGAAGACATGGAACCGCCCGATGCTCGAGGCGGCACTGGAGTACGAGCAGGCTCACGCGGCGCGCAAGGGCGCGATCTCCGCGCTCGAGTCCGCGCTCAAGGCGAAGGAGGAGGGCGCTTAGATGGCACACAAGAAGGGCCTCGGCTCCTCGAAGAACGGCCGCGACTCGAACCCCAAGTACCTCGGCGTGAAGATCTTCGAGGGTCAGGCCGTGCAGCCCGGCAACATCATCGTCCGCCAGCGCGGCACGAAGTTCCGGCCGGGCCCCGGCACCCAGATCGGCCGCGACGACACGATCTTCGCGGTGCGCCCCGGCACCGTGCTCTTCCGCCGTAGCGGCGAGCGCCGCTTCGTCTCGGTCGAAGCGACCGCCGAGGCGTAACCGCCTCTTCCCGGTCGTGTTCAGCGACCGCGTCAAGATCCACCTCCAGGCCGGCAAGGGCGGCGACGGCGGCCTCAGCTTCCGCCGCGAGAAGTTCGTGCCGAAGGGCGGGCCGGACGGCGGCGACGGCGGCAAGGGCGGCGACGTCGTGCTGCTCGCGGACCCCTCGCTCCGCGACCTGTCGGCGCTGCAGCGCCGGCGCTGGATCAAGGCCGCGCGCGGCGAGAGCGGGAAGGGCGCGCGCAAGCACGGCGCCGACGGGGACGACGTCGAGCTGCACGTCCCGGTCGGCACGCAGGTCTTCGACGACGACGATCTGATCGCCGACCTCGCGCATCCCGGGGCCCGCGTCGTGCTCGCCGCCGGCGGGCGGGGTGGGCGCGGAAACGCACGCTTCGTTTCGTCGACGCGCCAGGTGCCCCGCTTCGCCGAGGTCGGGCCGCCCGGCGAGGAGCGCGACGTCGAGCTGCATCTGAAGCTGCTCGCCGACGCGGCGCTCGTGGGGCTGCCGAACGCCGGCAAGTCCTCGCTGCTCGCCCGCATCTCGAACGCGACTCCGAAGGTCGCCGAGTATCCGTTCACGACGTTGCAGCCCGTGCTCGGCACCGTCGAGGCGCCCGACGGACGCCAGCTGGTGGTCGCGGACGTGCCGGGCCTGATCGAGGGTGCGAGCGAGGGCGTCGGCCTGGGCCACGAGTTCCTGGCGCATCTCGAACGCGCGCGGACGCTCGTGCACGTGATCGACGCGTCGGGCGACGTCGATGCGCAGTGGCGCACGATCGACGCCGAGCTCGGCGCCTACGGGGCCGGCCTCGACGAGCGGCCGCAGATCGTCGTGCTGAACAAGATCGACCTCGAGCCGCAGCCGGAGCTCTCCGTCGACGATCCGCGTGTGATCGCAGTGTTCCCGCTGTCGTGCGCGACCGGCGAAGGCGTAACCGACTTCCGTCGCCGTCTGTTCGCGCTCGTGCCGGAGCCCGAGCTCGAGCGGCGCACGGAGGACGAGCTGGCGGACTTTCTCGTCTACCGCCCGAGGCCGAAGGCGCGCCGGTGGCGCCTGCTGCGCACCGAGGGCGGCTTCCGCGTGCTGGGCACGCCGCCGTCCGACGAGGAGCTCGAGCGCGCGCTGCGGGCGGCGGGGGCCAAGCCCGGGGCGACAGTCGAGATCGGCGACGAGGAGTTCGAGCTCGCGTGACGGTCGGGCTCTTCGGCGGATCGTTCGACCCGCCGCATCGCGGCCACGTCGAGCTGGCGCGCCGCGCGAAAGAAGAGCTCGGTCTCGGCAAGCTCGTCGTGCTCGTGGCGGCCGATCCGGGCCACAAGCGCGTGCAGACACCGGCGGACGTCCGGCTCAGGCTCGCCCGCGCCGCGTTCCCCGACGAAGAGGTCGTGCTCGACGAGCACGCACGTACGATCGACACGCTCCGGGCGCACCCGGAGTGGAACGACCCTGTCTTCCTGATCGGCGCGGACCAGTTCGCGGACTTCCTCTCGTGGAAGGAGCCGGACGACGTGCTGCGGCGCGCGCGGCTCGCAGTCGCGACGCGGCCGGGCTTCCCGCACGCGGTGCTTCAGGCAGTGTTGGCCCGGTTGGAGCAGCCCGAGCGCGTCCTGTTCTTCGAGATCGAGCCGACGCCGGTCGCCTCGCGCGAGCTTCGGGCACGGCTCGCCGACGGCCAGGATGTGGGCGACGAAGTACCTTCCGCGGTGCGCGAAACCATCCGCTCGGGGGGCTTCTACGCCCGCTAGAGACGGCTACACTTCGGCTGCTTGACTCCACTCGAACAGGCACGCCGGATCGCGGCGCTCGTCCACGACAAGCTCGGCCGCGACGTGGTCATCCTCGATATGCAGCCCGTCTGCGCTTACACCGACTACTTCGTCGTGGGCACGGGCGGGAATGCGCGCCAGACGAAGGCGATCTGGGACGAGGTTCACGGTCGCCTCAAGCAGGAACACGACCTCCTCCCCCGCTCGGTCGACGGCGAAGCCGAGGCCACGTGGATCGTCGCCGACTACGTCGACGTCGTGCTGCACGTCTTCACACCCGAAGCGCGCGAGTACTACCGCCTCGAGGACCTCTGGGACGACGTCCCTCACGAGTCGGTCGAAGCGGCCACGGGCTAACACCGAACCTGGTTCGCGAAGCGAACCAGGTTCCCGAGTTTCTCGGTAGGTCGCCGCGGCGCGAACTGCTCGAATCTGGTTCCGCGTTGCGGAATCAGATTCGGCCGGGGTCCTGAATCAGATTCGGCGCAGCCGAACCTGATTCAAGCTCCTCGCAGTTGGACGCGACGCCGGATCAGATTCGCATTTCGCGGGTTACACTGTCGAGGCTCCGTGGGCCCATAGCTCAGTTGGGAGAGCGTCTGGATGGCATCCAGAAGGTCGCCGGTTCGAGCCCGGCTGGGTCCACCTGAAAGGCCTCCGCACGGGGGCCTTTTTCGTGTCTTTTCACGCCTCATCCTCGAGGATGACGCGCGCGTCGTCCTCGCGGCCGATTTCTCGCTTTCAGATAATCGAATCACCCTTTCGGCATCAACTTCGCCCGCCTGCGGCCGTTTCACTAGGCCGACACCACTCGACAGGAGGGCGCCTCTGGTCAGGCATCGCCCTCCGCTGAAAGGAAGGCGAATGCGGGCCAACAAGCTCGGACTGGCGTTCATCGTGCTGCTGGCGGCTCTCTGCGTTGCGGGCACGGCGACCGCAAAGGACAAGGTGAGGGCCGGTGGGACGCTCAACGTCGACTTGACGACGGACGTCGACTACACCGATCCGGCGCTCAGCTACCTCTCGACCGGCTGGGAGCTCGAGTACGCGACCGGCCTCAAGCTCATGAACTACCCGGACGGGCTCGGCCCTCGCACGAGCCAGCTCGTGCCGGAGGCGGCCGCAGGCTTCCCGAGGGTCTCGAACGGCGGCAAGACCTACGACTTCACGATCGCGACCAACTACACGAGGTTCTCGGACGGCAGCAAGGTGACCGCCGCCTCGTTCAAGGCCGCGTTCGCTCGCAACGCGGACCCGAAGATGCAGTCCCCCGCGGGCGCCTTCATGTCGGACGTCGTCGGCGCCTCGAGGAGCCCGGTCTCCGGCGTCAAGGTCAAGGGGAACCATCTGATCGTCACGCTGACCAAGCCGGCGCCCGACTTCCTCGCCCGCGTCGCGATGCCGTTCTTCGCCGCGATCCCGGCGAGCACGCCGCGCGATCCGAACGGTGTGCTGACACTTCCGTCGGCCGGGCCGTACTACATCGCGAGCCGGGTGCCGAACAAGTCGATCGTGCTCAAGCGGAACCCGTACTACAAGGGCAAGCGGCCGCACAACGCGAGCCAGATCGTCTACACGGTCGGGAACTCGCTCGACGCTACGTTCCTGCGCGTGCAGCAGGGCTCGACCGACTACGCCGCCGGCGGCATCCCGCCCGCGTCGTATGCGGAGGCCGCCCAGAAGTACGGCATCAACAAGGGCCAGTTCTGGGTCCAGCCGCTCCTGTCGACGTCGTACCTCGCGTTCAACACCTCGCGCGGCATCTTCAAGAACAACGTCGCGCTCCGGAGGGCCGTCAACCAGGTGATCGACCGGCGCGCGCTGCTCTCGCAGAGCGGCTACCTCGCCGGCAAGCGGACCGACCAGATCCTGCCGCCCGGGATGGCCGGCTTCCGTGACGCCGACCTGTACCCGCTCAAGCAGCCGAACATCGCCGCTGCGAAGAAGCTCGCGAAGGGCCACACGGGTGACGGCAACGTGGTGCTGTACGAGTCGAACCGCGGGGCATCGCCGCTGCGGGCGCAGATCATCCAGTACAACCTGCAGCAGATCGGCCTCAAGGTCGACACGCGCCTCTACTCGCGCGCCGTCCAGCTCGAGAAGGAAGGCACGCGCGGTGAGCCGTTCGACATCGCAGACGAGTCGTGGGGTGCGGACTACGCCGACCCGTACGACTTCATCAACGTCCTCCTGGACGGTCGCAACTTCCAGGACTCGAACAACAACAACTTCGCGTACTTCAACGACCCGAAGTTCAACAAGGAGATGACGCAGGCGTCGCTGATGTCCGGGCCGTCCCGGTACAAGGCGTACGGCAACCTCGACGTCTCGATCATGCAACAGGGCGTGCCGTGGGCGCCGCGCTCGAACGCGAACAACCGGATGCTCGTCTCGAAGCGCACCGGCTGCTTCGCGTACAGCGCGATCTACACGGTGGATCTCGCAGCGCTGTGCTTGAAGTAGATCAGCGCCTCGAGTAGGAGCAGACAAGGGAGGTGGGGCGTCGTGCCGCAGCGGCGCCCCACCTGCTCCTATTCGCCTTCGCGTTGATCAGTCCGCCGGCGGCCGGACGACCGCACCGCCGTCGGCGCGCTGAACCACGAGGGGCAGCATGCGATCGGACAGGTACCCCTCGATCGCGTGAATGGCGCCTACGAGCAGGCGTTCGCGCGCGTCGCCCGCCCAGGT
>JABFWJ010000112.1 GCA_013362295.1 Thermoleophilia bacterium | reverse complement strand
GCGCGTTCGAATGCACCTGGAATGCGTTCACCTCGACCGCCCCGACGTTGTTCATGTTGCTCAGGATGTAAACATCCGGGTCGTCGCGCGCATGCTCGACGGTGCGATGGTAGTAGTCCCATCCTTCCGGATCGTCGTGCGCCATCGATCCGACGAGCGCGAGCTGTACCTCGGGAATACGCTTTTTCACGAGCCGGTACGCGTCGATCACCCCGAGCGGGTCTTTCCAGGGGTCGAACCGGGACACCTGCGTGAGGAGCGGCCGCTCGACGTCGATCCCGAACTGGTCGACGATGTAGTCCGCGTCCTCCGCGGAGAGCGCCATGTTCTTCGGCATCAGCGGGTCGATCGCCGGCGGCCAGATCGCGACGAGCGGCAGATGGTCCGCATGCGGCACGTACTCGCGCATGTGGAAGATGGAGGCGTCGTAGCGGCGCACCGACGGGAGCAGCACGTCCATCACGTCCGGGTTCGGCGCGGAGAAATCGATGTGCCCGCGCCAGATCCACTTGGCACGGCGCTCCGGGAACGAGTCGATCATCGCGAGCGGCTGCGGGTCGTGGACGACCACGAAGTCGTAGTCGTCGGCCGGGAACTCGGCCGCGTTCTGCGCGTTGAACCGCGCGAAGACCTCGCGCTCCTCGCCCGTCAGGGAGCGCTCCGCACCCTGCAGGCCGTTGTGGATCGCCTTCGTCACGTTGAAGAACTCGTCGGCACCGCGGATGATGCGCCACTCGACGTCGAGCGCCGCGTCGGCCATGAGCGGGACGAGCGTGTAGTTGATCTCGGCGACGCCGCCGCCGAACGCGGTCGCCGAGACGTGGGCGACGCGCTTCCCCTGGAGCGGCTCGGCGAGGCGCCTGATCTCCTCCATCAGCCCGCGCGACGCGAGCGTCGCGTAGTCGCCGAGCGACTTCCGGCCGACGTTGACGAGCTGCAGCAAGCTAGGTGAAACGTTTCACGAAGCGGAGGGACGATCCTCCCTGCGTGCGCTCACGGATCTCGAACTCGTCGGCGAGCGCCTCGATGATCGCGATCCCGAGCCCGCCCTCCGCGAGCTCTTCCTCCTCGAGCGCCCGGCTCGGGCTCGGCGGCTCGAACCCGGTCCCCTCGTCGACCACCTCGACGACGAGCTTGTCGGCATAGAGCTCGTAGAGGATCTCGACCGTCCCCTCGCCGTCGCCGTAGGCGTGGCGCACCGAGTTGGTGCACGCCTCCGTCAGTGCGAGCTTCAGGTCGCCGAGCACCTCCTGCGACAGCGGCTCGCTGCGGAGGCGCGCGATCCCGGTCAGGGCGAGACGGCCGAGCGTGATGTACTCGGGCTTCGCCGGGATCGTCAGGCGGATCGTCCGGCTCGGGCCGTTCCCGTTCGTGGAGTAGTCGTCAGCAGCCGCCATCGTTTGCAGTCGATTCCCGTGGATTCCGCGGGCTAAACCTCGGAGATTCTGCCGAAACTTCGCGGCGCGGATCGAACAACCCGCGCCTACCCCGTTCCTGCGGTCTCTAACCGGCCGGGGCGCGGGTGTCGAGCGTCACCTCGACCGTGCGCCGGACCGTGCCGCGAACGATCGTGAAGCGCGCCGTCTCGCCCGGCACGAGCCGCTCCGAGACGATGCGCACGACGTCCTCGGCGCTCTGCACCGGGATCCCGTCGATCTGCACGATCGCGTCGCCGCCGACCCGCACGGCGAGGCCTTCGTACACGGCGTCGCGCGTGCCGGCCCGGATACCCGCCTTCGCCGCCGCCGTTCCCGGCTTGACGACGTCGACGAGCGCCCCGCGGCGCGCGGCGTAACCGAACCTCTTCGCGATCGAGGGGGTGAGATCCTCCGCCTTGATCCCGAGATACGCGTACTTGACCCCACCGGTCGTCTCGATCTGGTCGAGCGAGCGCCGGGCGGAGTCGATCGGGACGGCGAAGCCGACGCCCTCGAAGCCGGAGCTCGTGTCGGTCGAGCGGATCTGCGCGTTGATGCCGATGACGCGGCCGCGGGCGTCGAAGAGCGGCCCGCCGGAGTTGCCGTGGTTGATCGGCGCGTCGGTCTGGATCGCGTCGACGAGGTTGTAG
>JABFWJ010000008.1 GCA_013362295.1 Thermoleophilia bacterium | reverse complement strand
CGGCGTGCACCTCGTCCAGGATCAGCGTGTCGACGGAACGCATCACGTCGCGCGCCGGCGAGGTGAGCATCAGGAAGAGCGACTCGGGGGTCGTGATCAGGATGTCGGGCGGCTCCTTGAGGAGCTCGCGACGCTCCTTCTGCGGCGTGTCGCCGGTGCGCACCGCGACGCGCACCTCCGACTGGAGCCCGGCGAGCGGGCCGCGGAGGTTGCGCTCGATGTCGTAGTTCAGCGCCTTCAGCGGGGACACGTAGAGCACGCGGAGCCCCTTGCCCGGCGCCTCGTTCAGCCGGTCGAGCGCATAGAGGAATGCAGTGAGCGTCTTCCCGGAGCCCGTCGGCGCCTGGATCAGGACGTGCCGACCGGAAGCGATCGCCGGCCAGCCGAGCTGCTGCGGCGGGGTGGGCGCATCGAACGTCCGCTCGAACCACGCCCGTGTCGCCGGCGAGAAGACGGCCAGCGGATCCATGCGTCCAGGGTAGTTCAGACGAAGTAGTAGAGGAGGAGCGCAACGAGGAGGATCGCAGCGACCAGCACGCTGACGGCGATCGTCACGCCGGTCAGCGCGAGAGCCGGTGTCCGCTCGCTGCGGCCGGTGGTCGCCTCCTCGACGACGCCCTTCGGATCCTCGGTCACGGCTCTCGCCTACCCCGCAGCCGTCTCGTAGGAAACGCGCGCTGCACCGCGCCACCGGTGTCAGACACCAGCCCCTTGCGCTGCGCCGGTATGCCGCAGAGACCTCCCACGCGAGTAGGCTAACGCGGATGCGGCGGCCGCTACTCCACGTTCTTCCTCTCTACGGCGAGGACGCGGTCCGCAGCGATCACCCGGACCGGCGCTGACGCTTCCGTCCCGTCGTCGCAGGAGGTCGAGGTGGTCAACTTCTTCGCGGCAGCGGCCGCGTCATGGGGAGTCGCAATGGCGCTCGCGCCGCTGCTTCAGATTCACAAGATCAGGCGCAGTGGGAGCTCGGCGAACGTGTCGCTCGGCTACCAGCAGGTGCTCTTCGTCGGCTTCCTGCTCTGGCTCTCGTACGGGATCGCCGCCGACAATCTCGCACTCATCATCCCGAACACCGTCTCCCTCCTCGTGTGCGGGACGAACATCGCCATAACGCTGCGGTACCGCTAGGTTCGGCAGGGCCTCGAACGGTGTCAGACACCGTTTGCAGTGCCGCGAGTAGGATCGAAACCGATGCCGCCGCACGCACTCTGGTTCACGCCGGATCCCGACGCTGCGAAGCTGCTCGCCGAGGATCCGTTCGCGCTCCTCGTCGGGTTCGCGATCGACCAGCAGGTACCGGTGCCGAAGGCGTTCATCGGCCCGTACGTCCTGAAGCAGCGCGCGGGGACGCTCGAGCCGAAGAAGCTCGCGAAGATGGACCTCGGACCGGTTTTCGCCGAGAAGCCGGCGATCCACCGCTTCCCCGGCGCGATGGCCGAGCGGGTCCGCGAGCTCGCCGCGGTCGTCGCCGACGAGTACGGCGGCGACGCGTCCCGCATCTGGAAGGAGGCGAAAGACGGCGACGACCTGCGCCGGCGCATCGCCGCGCTGCCGGGCTTCGGCGAGATGAAGATCAAGTCGCTCGGCGCGGTCCTCTCGAAGCAGCTCGGCGTGAAGAAGGCAGCCGCGCTCGCGCCGGAGCATCCGACGCTCGGCGACGTCGGCTCGCTCGAGGAGCTCGAGCGCTACCAGGGCTGGAAGCGCGCGTACAAGAAAGCCGCCAAGGGCGCGTAGCGCGCGGGCCTCAACCGCGCCCCACGAACGAGTCGAACATGTTCGTCACGAACCGCTGGAGCCGCGGGTCCGCCAGGCCGTGGCCCTCGGCGGCGTCCCAGGGGAAGTCCGTCAGCCCCCAGGAGAACTGGTGCGACCCGCTCGCGAAGACGTACGCCCCGGAAGGCGAACGGTAGACGGTCGCGTCGGCGTTGCCGTCCTTGTCGCCGCCGTGCTCGCGGTGGAAGAGCACGGTGAGCGCGTTACCGCACGACGACGCAGCGCTCTGATCGCCGGGGATCGTGTCGCTCTCGACGCTGACGATCCCCGGCACGACGTCACCGGGACGGAA
>JABFWJ010000002.1 GCA_013362295.1 Thermoleophilia bacterium | reverse complement strand
CTTCGGCTCGATCCGGGCGACACGCGGGTAGCGACGGCTCGCTCGTTCACCGTCGGGGAGGGCGGCGGTGAGTACAACGTGGCGCGCGGGCTGAAGCGGTGCTTCGGGATGCGGACAGCTCTCGTCACGGCGCTGGCCGACAATCCGGTCGGTCGCTTGATCGAGGACCTGATCTACCAGGGTGGCGTCGACCGCGCGCACCTCGGTTGGGTTCCCTATGACGGTATCGGTCGCTCGGTGCGCAACGGCCTCAATTTCACCGAGCGTGGCTTCGGCGTCCGCGGCGCTGTCGGCTGCTCGGACCGCGGCCACACTGCGGCTGCGCAGATGACGGCGGGCGAAGTCGACTGGGATCGCATCTTCGGAGTCGAGGGCGCGCGGTGGTTCCACTGTGGCGGGATCTACGTCGCACTCTCCGAAACGACCGCCGACGTCGTCATCGCGGCGATGGCGGCGGCGCGCCGTCACGGCACGATCGTCTCGTACGACCTGAACTACCGCCCGTCGCTGTGGAAGTCGATGGGAGGAACGGCGCGCGCTGCGGAGGTCAACCGCGAGATTGTCCGGCACGTCGACGTCCTGCTCGGAAACGAGGAGGACTTTTCGGCCGCCCTCGGCTACGAGTTCGAAGCGCCCGACGAGAATCTCCTCGAGCTCGATCTCGGCGCCTACGAGCGGCTACTCGCCGCGGTGATGGAGGGCTACCCGCAGCTCTCGGTTGTGGCGACCACGCTCAGACAGGTGCGGAGCGCCACGATCAACGATTGGAGCGCCGCGTGCACGACGCGCGACACCGGCTTTCTGACCGGCCCGCGGATGGAGTCCCTGGAGATCTTCGACCGCGTCGGCGGCGGCGACTCGTTCGCGTCGGGATTCTTCTACGGGCTCCTGAGCGGACGAACCGCCGAGGAGGCACTCGCGTACGGTGTCGCGCACGGCGCGCTTGCGATGACGACGCCCGGAGACACCTCGATGGCGACGCTCAACGAGGTCGAGCGACTCGTTCGCGGCGTGGCGCCGCGCGTCGCGCGCTAATCGGCACGCGCTGCTCGTCGCCGCGCACGGCCGAACGACGCCGAGGCGAAAGATTCACCCGGAGTCCAGGCGCCGAATCTCCGTAAAGCGGTAGATGAGATGGTCGGGGAAATGTGTCCACATCCCGCCCCCGCTACTGCGAAAGGCCCGCAAACGCGGGCCTTTCGTTTGCAGCGTTGGCGGCGGGAGCCAAACTTTGCACCCCTTGTTGCACCCGCTTCACTTGGGAAAGTTTTGCTTTCGGGTCTTTTGCCTGTGTGTGCCGGTAACTCGGATTCCGCGATTCTGCCCCCCTTGGCCGTCGGCGGGTGGGTGGGGTGATCGGTAGGGTCAGCGGCGGTGAGGGGTCGTTCTCGCGGCATGGTTCTCGTTGGTGTATTGGTCGCTGCGTCGGCTGCTCGAGCTGGCCGTGCTCCGGTGTCGTTCGGAGCGGGAGCAGGAGATCGAGATCGTGCTGCTGCGCCATCAGCTGCGGGTCCTGGAGCGTCACGTCGCTCGTCCGCAGCTGACGCAGGCTGATCGGGCATTGCTTGCGGCGTTCAGCCGTGGGCTGCCGCAGCAGGCGTGGCGGCGATCGTTGTGCGTCACGCCGGCAACGCTTCTGCGCTGGCACCGCGAGCTGGTCGCGCGCCGGTGGACGTATCCGCATCGGCGTCCCGGACGCCCACCGACTCACGTCGAGGTGCGCGAGCTCGCCGCCGCTCCCCGCGTCTGCGACTACGCGATCTCGCTCAACTGAGACGGACGGCTGTGCTCAAGGCGCCTTCTTGGACAGCCGCTTAGGGGGAGCTCCAGTGCAGTAGAGCCGCGCGGCGGTTGCCGTAGTGAGCGGCTCCGGGGGATCATGGGTCGATGGACGTCGAGGTCGTCGACCGGCTCGCGGAGGGTCAGCGTGCGCTCGAAGCGGCGGAGTGGGAGAGAGCGCGAGCGGCGTTCGAGGCTGTGCTCGCGCTGGAGGAGCTTCCGGTGGCTCTCGACGGGTGTGGCTTCGCACTCTGGTTCCGGGGAGATCTCGACGAAGGCGTGACGCTTCGGG
>JABFWJ010000458.1 GCA_013362295.1 Thermoleophilia bacterium | reverse complement strand
GGCCGTGCGCGCCGCCGCCTCGACCGGGCCGACCCCGCAGACGAGCGTCCGGGCGCCGTCGGCGCCGCGAAGCTCGGCGGGGGTCGCGGCGACGACGAGGATCACCGCGCCACCGTATCCCCGGGTGCCGTTCGGGCGTTCCCCCAGAGGGAGAAGGAGTCCGGGGAGTCGATCGAAGGAAGCCCCATGCCCGCACAGAGCATGTCAGTGAACGTCGATCAGGATCGCGCGGTGATCAAGCTGGCGGGCGAGCACGAGGCCTACAGCGCGGACAAGCTCGCGCGGAGCCTCTCCGCGCTGCTCGCGGAAGGCGTGCCGGTGACCGTCGACCTCCGCGAGGCGAGCTTCATCGACTCGACGGTCGTGGGGGTGCTGATCGGCGCCCATCGCCGCGCGAACGACGCGGCGCTCGACTTCGTGCTCCTGCTCGGGTCCGAGACCGGCTGGCCGGTGCGGCGCATCCTCGAGGTGACGGGCCTGGAGAGCGAGCTCGACGTCCTCGAATAAGATCGCCGTCTGGGCTACCACTGGGTCAACGCCGACGAGCTCGACTACGCGGAACGGCCGCCGAAGCCCGGCGAGGCGGCCCGCCGTGCTGCCGACCTCACCGCCGCCGTCGCGCTGCAGCAGTCGCGGGCGCGCCTCTGGCGCTACCCGCCCCACTCGACGGGGCGGCGCCATCGCGACCACGTCCAGGAGGAGGTCTTCGTCGTCCTCGAGGGCACGTTGACGATGCTCCTCGGCGACGAGCCCGAGCGCGTCGACCTCGGTCCCGGCGGCGTCGTCGCCGTCGAGCCGATGACCGCGCTACAGGTGCGCAACGAGACCGACGAGGAGCTCGTCCTCTTCGTCTACGGCGCGCCGCCGCTCCGCGAGGGCGCCGACTTCCTCGACGACCTCGAGTTGCCGCCGAAAACCTAAGGGCTCGAATCTGGTTCGGCTGCGCCGAATCAGATTCGGTCACACGGCGGCCGGCTCGCGCTCGGGAGCCCTCGTGAAAACGAGCTCGCCGTTCTGGGCGTCGACGAGGATCGTGTCGCCGTCGCCGAAGTCCCCTTCGAGCAGGCGCTTCGCGAGCGCGTTCTCGAGCATGCGCTGGATCGCGCGCTTGAGCGGCCGCGCGCCGTACACCGGGTCCCAGCCCGCCTCCGCGATCGTCTCCTTCGTCGCGTCGGTGAGCTCGAGCGAGAGGCCGCGCTCGGCGAGGCGCTCACGCAACCGGCCCAGCTGCAGCTCGACGATGCCGGCGAGCTCCTCGCGGGTCAGCGCCTTGAACTCGACGATCTCGTCGATGCGGTTCAGGAACTCCGGGCGGAAGTGCTCGGCCATCGAGTCGGCAGTCCGGATGTTCGACGTCATGATCAGCACGGCGTTGCGGAAGTCGACCGTCCGGCCCTGGCCGTCCGTCAGCCGTCCGTCGTCGAGCACCTGCAGGAGCACGTCGACCACCTCGTGGTGCGCCTTCTCGATCTCGTCGAGGAGGACGACGGTGTACGGCCGCCGGCGCACCGCCTCGGTGAGCTGACCGCCCTCGTCGTAGCCGACGTAACCCGGCGGCGCTCCGATCAGCCGCGACACGGTGTGCCGCTCCTGGTACTCGCTCATGTCGATGCGCACCGTCGCGTGCTCGTCGTCGAACATGAACTCGGCGAGCGCACGCGCGAGCTCGGTCTTGCCAACGCCCGTCGGGCCGAGGAAGACGAACGAGCCGATCGGCCGGTTGGGGTCCTGGAGGCCGGTGCGGGCGCGCCGCAACGCGTCGGCGACGACGGAGACCGCCTCGTTCTGGCCGACGATGCGCTGGTGCAGCCGCTCTTCCATGTGCAGGAGCTTCTGCGTCTCGCTCTCGAGCAGCCGGTCGACGGGAATCCCCGTCCAGCGCGCAACGACCGCCGCGATGTCGTCCTCGTCGACCTCCTCCTTGACCATCGGCGCCTCGAGCTTCTCCCGCTCCTCGAGCTCGCGCTCGAGCTGCGGGATCTCGCCGTAGCGGATCTCGGCGACGCGCTGGAGGTTGGCCTCGCGCTCGGCGCGCTCCGCTTCCATGCGCAGCTCGTCGATGCGCCGCGTGATCTCGCGGACGCGCTCGAGGACCTCCTTCTCCTTCGCCCAGCGGGCGGCGAGCGCGTCACGCTCTTCCTTCGCCTCGGCGAGCGCGCGCTCGACCGGCTCGCGCACGTTCGACGGCTCGTTCGTCATCGCCGCCAGCTCGATCTCGAGCTGCATCACCCGGCGGTTCGCCTCGTCGAGCTCGCGCGGGCTCGAGTCGATCTCGATGCGCAGCCGAGCCGCCGCCTCGTCGACGAGGTCGATCGCCTTGTCGGGCAGGAAGCGGTCGGCGACATAGCGGTGACTGAGCACGGCCGCCGACACGAGCGCGGCGTCGCGGATGCGCACGCCGTGGTGCGCTTCGTAGCGCTCCTTCAGCCCGCGGAGGATCGCGATCGTCTCGGCGACGGTCGGCTCGTCGACGTACACCGGCGCGAAGCGGCGCTCGAGCGCGGCGTCCTTCTCGACGTGCTTGCGGTACTCGGTGAGCGTCGTCGCGCCGATGCACCGCAGCTCGCCGCGCGCGAGCAGCGGCTTGAGCAGGTTCGCGGCGTCGACCGCGCCCTCGGCTGCGCCTGCGCCGACGATCGTGTGCAGCTCGTCGATGAAGAGGATGACGCGGCCCTCGCTGGACTTGATCTCCGTCAGCACCGCCGTCAGGCGCTCCTCGAACTCACCGCGGTACTTCGCGCCGGCCAGGAGCAGCCCGAGGTCGAGCGCCCAGACGCGGCGGTCGCGCAGCGACTCGGGGACGTCGCCGGCGACGATGCGCTGCGCGAGTCCTTCGGCGATCGCGGTCTTGCCGACGCCGGGCTCGCCGATCAGCACCGGGTTGTTCTTCGTCCGGCGCGAGAGGATCTCCATCACGCGGCGGACCTCGTCGTCGCGGCCGATCACCGGGTCGAGCCGGCCCTGCTCGGCCGCCTCCGTGAGGTCGCGCCCGAACTTCTCGAGCGCCTGGTATGTGCCCTCGGGATCCTGCGTCGTGACGCGGCGGCCGCCGCGCACCCGCTCGATCCAGGACTCGATCTGCGCGCGCGGCGCGGGCTCGAGCGCGAGGAAGAGATGCTCGGACGAGATGTAGTCGTCGCCGAGCCGCTGCCGCTCCTCGTCCGCCGCGTCGAGCACGCGCGAGAGCGATGCCGACACGTTCGGCTGCTGTCGGCCGCCCTGGACGGTCGGCAACGACCCGACCTTGCGCTCGGCCTCCGCACGCACGCTCTGCCAGTCGGCGAAGAGCTCCTGGTCGAGCAGCGCAAGCAGAAGATGGTCGGGCGTGATCTCCGGGTTGCCTCGACGCCGGGCCAGCTCCTGCGCCGCGCCGACGGCCTCCTGGCTCTTCACCGTCATCTTGTTGAAATCGACCATCTAGGTTCTCTTTCTCTCGGGTCGTAGGGCGGGCGCCTGCGGCGGGCGGTACAGGACGAGGTCGCGGCGGTACTGCCGGTGCACCTCGTCGAGCGTGCGTCGCATTTCCTGCTCCATCCGCTCCATGCGCCTGCGCAGGCGCTCGAGCTCGTCCTCCATGTACAGCACGCGCTCGACGCCGGCGAGGTTGAGCCCCCACTCGCCCGTGAGCCGCTGGATCAGCCGCAGCCGCTCGACGTCGGCGTCGGAGTAGAGCCGCGTGTTCCCCGCGGTGCGCTTCGGGTTGACGAGCCCCTTCTGCTCGTAGATGCGCAGTGTCTGCGGGTGCATGCCGACGAGCTCGGCCGCCACCGAGATCATGTAGCGGGGGCGGTCGCCTTCGCTCACGAGCCCGCCTTCTGCAGTTCCTCGAGCAGCTCACGCTGCTTCTTGTTGACCTTCTTCGGCACCTGGATCTTGATGCGTGCGAGCACGTCGCCGCTGCCCTTCTCGTTCAGGTGCGGGACGCCGCGGCCCTTGATGCGCAGGAGCTTGCCGTCCTCGGTTCCCGCGGGAATGGTGAGCTGCACCGGGCCCTCGGGCGTCGGCACCTCGACCTTCGCGCCGAGTGCGGCTGTCGAATACGGCACGGGCACCGCGACGATCAGGTCGTCACCGCGGCGCTCGTAGATCTGCGACGGCTCGACGCGCGTGATCACGTAGAGGTCGCCGGCGGACGCACCGCCGTACCCGGCCTCGCCCTTTCCCTTCAGCTTGATCCGCGTGCCGTCCTTCACGCCCGCCGGCACTTTCACGGTGTACCGCTTCGTGCGCCGCTCGCGGCCGCTGCCGCGGCACGTCGGGCACGGCTGCTCGACGATCGAGCCGCGGCCGTGGCAGCGCGGGCACGGCTGCTGGAGCGCGAACAGCCCCTGCGACGTCGCGACGACGCCGGAGCCGTCGCACTCCGGGCACGTGACCGGCGCGGTCCCGGGCGCCGCACCCGTTCCGTGACAGGTGTGGCAGGCGAGCTCGAGCTCGACGGGGATCGTCACCTGGGCGCCCTGCAGCGCGTCCTCGAACGGGATGCGCACCTCGACCTCGACGTCGTTGCCGCGCTGGCCGCGCTGCTGCTGCTCCCGGCGCGCCCCGCCGCGGTTGAAGAGCCCGCCGAAGATGTCGCCGAGGTCGAAGTCGGAGAAGTCGTACGTCGTGCCGCCGGCACCGAAGCCGCCGGGCCGGCCGTTCGTGGTGCCCAGGCGGTCGTACCGCTTGCGCTTCTCGGGGTCCGACAGGACGTCGTACGCGCCCTGCACCTCCTTGAAGCGCTCCTCGCTGCCCGGATTGCGGTCCGGGTGCACTTCGCGGACGAGCTTGCGATACGCCTTCTTGATCTCGTCCGGGGTCGCGTTCTTCGAGACGCCGAGCGCTTCGTAGAGGCTCTTAGCCATCGCTCCCCTGCTTGTCGTCGAAGCCCTGAGAAACGATGACGCGCGCCGGCCGCAGCACGCGGTCGCCGAGCTTGTAGCCCTTCTGCAGCACCTGGATGACGGAGCCCTCCTCCTCCTCGGACGGCTGGGAGAGCAGCGCCTCCTGCGTGTGCGGATCGAACTTCCCGTTCGTCTCGAGCTCGACGAGCCCCTCGCGTGCGAGCAGGTCGGCGAGCGAGCGATGCACGAGGCGGACGCCGTCTTCGAGCTTTGCCTCCTCGTGCAGCGCGGCCGCCTCGAGCGCCCGCTCCAGGTCGTCGAGCACCGGCACGAGCTCCGTCACGAGCCGCTCGTGGGCGCGCGCGGCCAGCTCCCGCTGGTCGCGCGCAACCCGCTTGCGGTAGTTGTCGAACTCGGCCTTCAGCCGCTGCAGCGCGTCGAGGTAGTCGTCGCGCTCCTTCGTCACCGCCGCGAGCTCGTCCGGCTCCTCCGCGGCGACGGCGGCCTCCTCGTCGACCCGAGGCTCTTCAGCGCCATCCGGCCGCTCCGTCCACCCTACGCCGCTCACTTCTCGTCGACCACCTCGTACTCGGCGTCCTCGACGACCTCGTCGTCGGACGCGGCCGCCGTTCCGACACCGCCGCCGTTGCCGGCCGGCTGGGAGGCGGACGCCTGCGCGTAGAGCGCCTGGGCGGCCTCCGTCCACGCCTGCTGCAGCGCGTCGGTCTTCGCCTTGATGTCGGCGACGTCGCTCGAGTCGAGCACGCCGCGGAGCTCCATGATCCGCCCTTCGACCGTCGAGGCGAGCCCGGAGTCGAGCTTCTCACGGTTCTCCTTCAACGACTTCTCGATCTGGTACGCGAGCGACTCGGCGTTGTTGCGCGTGTCCGCGAGCTCGCGCAGGCGGCCCGCCTCCTCGCGATGCGACTCGGCCTCGCGCATCATCCGGTCGATCTCCTCCTGCTTGAGGCCGGAGCCGCCTTCGATGCGGACCTGCTGCTCGTTGCCGGTGCCGAGGTCCTTCGCCGACACGTTGATGATCCCGTTCGCGTCGATGTCGAACGACACCTCGATCTGCGGCATGCCGCGCGGCGCCGGCGGGATGCCGACGAGCTCGAACTTGCCGAGCGTCTTGTTGTAGGTCGCCATCTCCGACTCGCCCTGCAGCACGTGCACAAGCACCGACGGCTGGTTGTCCTCGGCCGTCGAGAAGACCTCCGACTTGCGCGTCGGGATCGTCGTGTTGCGCTCGATCAGCGGCGTCATCACGCCGCCCTTCGTCTCGATCCCGAGCGACAGCGGCGTCACGTCGAGCAGGAGCACGTCCTTGACCTCGCCCTTCAGCACGCCGCCCTGGATCGCCGCGCCGATCGCGACGACCTCGTCGGGGTTGACGCCCTTGTGCGGGTCCTTGCCGACGATCTCCTTCACCTTCGCTTGCACGGCCGGCATGCGGGTCATGCCGCCGACGAGGATCACGTGGTGGATGTCCGACGCGTTCAGCCCCGCGTCGGCAAGGGCCTTTTTCGTCGGGCCGACGGTACGCTCGATCAGGTCGTGCGAGAGCTCCTCGAGCTTCGCGCGCGTCAGCTGGAGGTCGAGGTGCTTCGGGCCCTCGGCCGTCGCGGTGATGAACGGCAGGTTGATCTGCGTCGTCATCGTCGACGAGAGCTCGATCTTCGCCTTCTCCGCGGCTTCGTAGAGCCGCTGCAGCGCCATCGGGTCCTTGGACAGGTCGATGCCCTGGTCGCGCTTGAACTCGGACACCATCCAGTCGACGACAGCCTTGTCGAAGTTGTCGCCGCCGAGATGGTTGTCGCCGTTCGTCGACTTGACCTCGAAGACGCCGTCGCCGAGCTCGAGCACGGACACGTCGAACGTGCCGCCGCCGAGATCGAAGACGAGGATCGTCTGGTCGGCGCCTTCCTTGTCGAGGCCGTACGCGAGTGCCGCGGCGGTCGGCTCGTTGATGATGCGGACGACGTTGACGCCGGCGATGCTGCCGGCGGTCTTCGTCGCCTCGCGCTGCGCGTTGTTGAAGTACGCGGGCACGGTGATGACCGCGTCGTTCACGGTCTCGCCGAGGTAGGCCTCCGCGTCGGCCTTCAGCTTCTGGAGGATCATCGCGCTGATCTCTTCGGGGGCGTACTCCTTCCCGCCCGCCTGGACGCGCACGTCCCCGTTCGGGCCCTCCACGACCTTGTACGGGACGATGGTCATCTCTTCGCTGACCTCGTCGTGCTTGCGGCCCATGAAGCGCTTGATCGAGAACACCGTGTTCTCGGGGTTCGTGACCTGCTGCCGCCGGGCCGGGGCGCCGACGAGGCGCTGGCCGTCCTTCGTGAACGCGACCACGGACGGCGTCGTGCGGCCGCCCTCGGCGTTCGGGATCACGGTCGGCTCGCCGCCCTCGAGGGTGGCCATGCACGAGTTCGTCGTGCCGAGGTCGATGCCGATGGTCTTAGCCATGCTGGGTCGTCTCCTTGGGTGGTGATACGGCTACTCAGAAAATCTAAGCGCCTTTATATCAGATCGCAGGTCTTGCCCTCCGGCCGCTCGTCACCTACCGTCTCGGGATCGATCCGACCACGAAAGCCGAGCTGGAGGCGACGCTGGCGGCCCGCCGCGAGCTCGGGCCGGCCCACGACGACGAGCTCGTCGCGGGCTTCCTCGACCGCATCGAGCGGGAGATCGATCGCCGCGTCGACGAGCGCGTCGCGCGGCAGGCGCCGCGGTCGCGGAGACACAGCGTGATCAACCCCGCGAACCTCGGGATCTCGATCCCGATCGTCGCGATCGCCGGCGGAATCGGCGGCCTCCCGGGACTCGTTCTCGCGTTTGCGGCCCTCGTGACCGTCTTCCTCGTCTCCGAGCTCCGTTAGCGGGACGCGCCGATCAAGGCGCCCCCGGCCACGACGAGCAGCGCGCCCAGGGCGAGCTTCCGACCCACGCCCTCGGTGTGGCGGATCAGGAGCGCGGAGAGCACGACGCCCCAGAGCGACTCGGTCGCGACGAGCGGCGAGACGACCGTCACGCGCCCCCGCCAGTAGGCCTCGAACAGGAACACGTACGACAGGCCGAAGCAGAGACCGGCCGGCGCAAATCGTTTTAGCTCGGTGGCGGTCGGGGCGCGCCGCGTCCAGGCGGCGGCGACCAGCGTCCCGGCCACGAGCGTCGCCGCTCCGGCCGTCTCGG
>JABFWJ010000131.1 GCA_013362295.1 Thermoleophilia bacterium | reverse complement strand
AGTCGCTGCGCGTCGAGGTCGACCGCGACGACGCGCCCGTCGGTCGCATGATGCGCGGCGCCTGCGACGATGAACGAGCCGATCCCGCCGACGCCGAGCACGGCGACCGTCTCCTCTCGCCCCAGCGCGACGCGCGACAGTGCGTGCAGGGCAACCGCGAGCGGTTGCGCCATCGCCGCGGCGTCGTCGTCGCAGCCCTCGGGGACTTCGCGACAGATCGAGGCCGGCGACGTCACGTACTCCGCCAGTCCCCCGTTCACCTGCAGCCCGAGCGTGCGGTACTCGGCGCAGAGGTTCGTGCGCCCGCGCCGACACCAGAGACAGTGACCGCACGAGATCCCGGCGCCCGACACGACGCGGTCGCCGATCCTCACGCCGTCCACGTCATCGCCGACGCCGACGACACGGCCGACGAACTCATGCCCGAGCACGACGCCCGGACGACAGAGGACGGGGCCGTGGTCCCACTCCGCCGCGTCGGTGCCGCAGATCGCGGCGCGCACGACCTCGAGGACGAGGTCGCCGCCGCGGGGCGAATCCGGCTCGGCGACGTCCTCGATCCGCACGTCGCGAGGGCCGTGGAAGACCGCGGCCTTCACGCGCTCAGCACTCGATCTGGACCTTGACGTTGCGGCTCGCGTCGCGAGCCGCCTCGAGCGCCGCCGTCCCTTGTTCGAGCGGGAACGTCGCGGTCAGCAGCGGTGCTGGATCGACGCCGCTCGCCGCCATGAAACGAATTGTGCTCGGCCACATTCCGGCCGACCCGATGATCCCGCGCACCTGCAGCGCCTTGGACTGGATCAGCCCGATCTGGACCGGCGCGGTGCCGCCGACATCGATGCCGACGAAGACGATGCGCCCGCTGTGGCCGGCGATCGGGAACGCGCTCGCCATCGCCGCCGGGACGCCCGCAGCTTCGATCACGACGTCGAACCCGCGTCCACTCGTCACCTCCGCGGCCTGCACGTCGAGGTCTCCTTGGGTCGGGTCGAGCACGGGACGCGCGCCGATCTCGAGCCCGAGCGCGCGGCGATGCGCCTGCGGCTCGACCAACGTCACGGTCCCGCCCATCGTCGCGGCGGCGAGCGCACAGAGCAGGCCGATCGGACCGCCGCCGATCACCGCCACGGAGTCGCTCGAGTCGATCCCGCCGGCGGCGACGGTCGCGTTGTACGCGACCGAGAACGGCTCGACGAACGCGCCCTGGCTGAAGGAGAGCTCCTCGGGGATCTTGTGCAGCCAGGACGCCTTCGCGACGAAGTACTCCGCGTCCGCGCCGCTGATCGAGAAGCCGAAGTGATCGTCGCCGTTGTTGACGACGCACTCGCCGACGACGCGGTCGCCGGCGCGCAGCGACGTCACGCCGCTTCCCACTTCCGCCACCTCGCCGGACCACTCGTGGCCGGGGATGATCGGGTACGACACGGGGATGATGTAGTGCCCCTCGTACAGCTCGAAGTCCGAATGGCAGATGCCGACGTTCCGCGACCGCACGAGCACCTCGTCCGGCGCGATCGTCGGGACGTCGAGCTCGCGAACCGCCGCTTGCCGCGGCTCCTCGAACACCAGCGCCTTCATCGTCGTTCCCTCCTCATCGCTCGACCAGGATCTTGATCTCGTCCGCGGTGCCGGACGCGAGCCGCTCGAAAGCATCGGGCGAGTCGTCGAGCGTCACCTTGCTCGTGATCACGCGTTCGACCGGCAGGCTTCCTGCAGCGATCTGCGCGGCGACGCGGTCGAACTCGTACACCCAGTAGCACCACGTGCCGACGATCGTCAGGTCGTTCAGCGACCAGAGCATCGGCTCGACGGTCGCCTCGCCCACGAACAGGCCGGTCTGCGCCAGCGTGCCCCGCTTGCGCAGCGAGGCCACGGCCGCTGCGAAACCGCGGGCGTTGCCGGAGCACTCGATCGCGACGTCGACACCGAGGCCGTCCGTCTCATCGTGCAGGAGCTCGGGAACGTCCACGGCGGTCGGATCGAGAACCGTGGCGACGCCGAGCGCCTCCGCGCGTGCGCGCCGCGCGGAGTTCGGCTCGGAGACGTAGACGGTCGACGCGCCGGCCGCGTGCGCACACAGAGCCGCAAGCGCACCGATCGGTCCTGCGCCCGTGACGAGCACACGGTCGCCGGGCACGACGCCGCCGCGCTCCACGCCGTAGGCCGCGACCGCGGTCGGCTCGATCAATGCACCCTGCTGATATGTGACCTCGTCCGGCAGGCGAACGACCTGATACTCCGCGACGGTCGCGAGCTCCGACATTCCGCCCCAGGCGTGCGAGAGCCCGACGCAGCCCATCGTGGCGCAGAGGTGCTGGAGACCGCGGCGGCAGTACGCGCAGCGGCCGCAGTAGGCGAGCGGCATGATCGCGACCCGGTCGCCCTCACAAACGCTCGTCACGCCGGCGCCGGTCGCGACGACCTCGCCCGAGAACTCGTGTCCCAGGATCTGCGGGTTCTGCGCGCCGGTCAGCGGATGTGGCTCGACCGGGGTCACGATCGGGCCGGCGACGTATTCGTGCAGGTCGGTGCCGCAGATCCCGCACGACGCCACGCGGACGACGACCTCGCCCTCGCCTGGGCCGCCCGGCTCGTCGACCTCGTCGATCCGCAGGTCGCGCGCGGCGTGAAAGCGAAGTGCGCGCATCGTCACGGCACGATCCGTTCCTCGCGGAGGCGGGCGAAGAGCGCCGTGAAGGACGACTCGCTGTCGCGAACGCCGTCGAACCCGAGCCGCCTGCTGCGCCCCATGTCCGTGAAGGTCTCGATCGTGCGCCCGAGGTCGGCATCGGTGTGCCACCAGGATGCGAGCCTGTCGACGGCGGTGTCGCGCAATCCGTGCTTGCGAACGATCCGTGGCCAGATCTCGACTGCATCGGCCATCTGCTGCTCGAGCGGCGCCGGCTCGCCGATGAATCCGACCGGCTCGACGTCGAGCGCCGCAGCGAGGCGCGGCCAGAGCCGGCGCCAGCGGAAGACGTCCCCGTTGACGATGTTGAGCGCGGTGTTCGCAGCCTCCGGCGAGGTCGCGGCCCACACGATGTGGTCGGCGAGCAGCGCGGCGTCGGTGACGTCGGTGACGGCTTCCCATTGCTCGCGCGAGCCGGGGTAGCGGAACGGCCGCCCGGTCTCGCGGCAGATCGCCGCGTAGACGGCGAGCGTCACGCCCATGTTCATCGCATTGCCGAGCGCCCAGCCGATCAGCGTGTGCGGCCGGTGCACCGTCCACGTGAACCCGTCCCGCTTGGCGGCGGCGAAGAGGATGTCCTCCTGGACGTAGTAGAAGTTCTCGTAGGGCAGGCGCGCCTGCTCCTCCGAGAACGGCGTGTCGGGCTGCACCTTCGCGTAGGCCTCGAACGGGCCAAGGTAGTGCTTGAGCCCCGTGACGAGCGCGACGTGCCGCACCGTGCCCTCGGCGGCGACCGCATCGAGCAGGTTCTGCAGCATGCGACCGTTGACGTCGCAGTTCTCGGCCTCCGTCGCGCAGCGTGACCACGTCGTGAAGAACACGTGCGTCGGTGCGATGCCGCGCACCGCCGCGGCAACGGCCTCGCGATCGAGCAGGTCTGCGACGGTCGGGGTGATGCGCGCGTCGAGCTCCCGTGGGTTGCGACAGAGCCCGGCCACATCCCAGCCGTCGCCGAGGAGGCGTTGAGCGAGGTTGCCGCCGCTGATGCCGGTGACGCCGACGACCAGCGCGCGGCCCGGGCGACCGTCGGCCGTCATTCTTTCTGCTTGCCCTTGCGGGCCCCGGTCTCCAGGACGCGCGGCTCCGCCGCCGGCGCGGTCAGCTGGGGCTCTTGCGGCCCCTCCGGGCCCCGCCGCCCACGCACGACCCAGACCGCTCGAACCGTCTCCGTCCCCTCGTTGCTGAGCCGATGTGGCGTCGTCGACGGGAAGGTGATCGAGTCCCCGGCCTCGAGGATGAATTCGTCGAACCCGACGACGACCCTGAGCGTCCCACTGAGGACGTAGCCGAACTCGTGGCCGTTGTGGCGCACGAACGAGTCGTCGGGGCTGGACGCGCCGCCGGGCTCGTACGTGGCCTCGAGAAACTCGACGTCCTCGTCGCCCCAGAACATGAGCCGCTCCCAGCGCACCCCGGAGTTGAGCTGGATCGCCGGCCGCTCCCCGCCGCGCTGGACGGCGAGCCCGGGCTCCGCCCCGCCCCGCGCACCCGCTGAAGGCGGAGCTGCCTCATCTCTCGACGACGTGCCGTCGAAGAGCAGCTCGTCGACCGTGACGCCGAATTCGGCGGCGAGCGCGTAGAGCGTGCGCACGGACGGCCGCATCTTCCCCGTCTCGATCTGCGAGATCGAGCTCGGTGACAGATCGAGCCGGCGCGCGAGCTCGCGCAACCCGACGCCGCGGCGCAGGCGGATCGCGCGCAGCCGCGGGCCGAGCTCCGAGGCCGCCTCGGGAGTGCTCGCTGCCGCCGCCTTCGCCTTCATCGTCGCCTACGCCTGCCCCGGAGCCCGGATCGCCCCGCGGCGCACCTGACTGTAGATGATGGCAGCCGCGACGATCAGCAGCCCCTGGAAGATGTACTGCCACTTCTGGTCGAGGCCGAGGAAGACCGTCGCATTCAGGACCTGGACGCTCAACCCGGCGCCCATCAGCGTGCCGATGAAGGTGCCCCGTCCGCCGAGCAGGCTCGTCCCGCCCAGCACGACCGCCGTGATGGAGGTCAACGTGTAGCCGGTGCCCTGCCCCGGGTCCCCGACGCCCAGCTGCGCGAGCAGGACGACGGCGCCGAGCAGGGTCAGGATCGACGCGCCGAGGTAGCCGAGCAGCGCTGTCTTGTTGACGGGAACGCCGACGCGCCGCGCCGACTCCTCGTCGGAGCCGACGGCGCGCAACCGCAGGCCGAACCTCGCCTTGCGCAAGGCGACCTCGAGGCCGAACGCGCAGAGCACGAAGACGACGAACGCGATCGGCACCGGGCCGACCTTGGTCGAGATCGCATTCGTGACCGACGCGGCGATGTATCCGTCCGGCGCGGAGCGCAGCGTGAACGCGAGCCCACCGAGGCCGATGTAGGTGACGAGCGTCGCAGCAACTGGGGTGAACTTCGCGAAACGGATGAGCGACCCGTTGAGCAGGCCGACCGCGACCGCGGCCGCGAACATCAACACGAAGCCGAGCGCCCACATTCCGGGCGACTTGCCGTCGAGCACGAAGAACGACGCGAGCACTACGAGGAAGCCGGCGAGGGGCCCGACGGAGAGATCGATGCCGCCGAGCAGCAGCGCGAAGGTCTGCCCGAGCGAGATGAAGCCGAGCGCGGCGCAGGCGAACATCACCGAGTTGATGTTGAAGTTCGACACGTAGCGATGGTTGTGCTGGTAGACGTACGCGCCGAGCACGAGCATCACGAGCGCGAGGACGACAACGGGCGCGTAGTCGCCCACGACGAACCGCGCTACCCGGGCGAGCCTCGTCTGGCGCTGCCGCGACCGGTCCGCCGTGTGCGTGGTCGCGCTGATCGCCGCGTGGACGATCCGCTCCTCCGTCACCGCATCCCCCTCGAGCGTCGCGACGGCGTGGCCGCGCGACATCACGATGACGCGGTCACAGAGCCCCTCGAGCTCCTTCGCGTCGCTCGAGGAGACGACGACGGGCACGCCCTGGCCGGCGACCTTGCGCAGGATGCGGTAGATCTCGGCGCGCGCGCCGACGTCGACTCCCTGCGTCGGCTCGTCGGCGACCAGGAGCGACGGCTCGGAGAGCATGGAGCGCGACATCACGACCTTCTGATGGTTGCCGCCGGAGAGCGCGGAGACGGGCGCCTCGAGCGACGGCGCGCGCACGGCGAGCTCCGTGAGCTCGCGCTCGACGGCGACGACCTCGCGGCGCCGGCTGACGAACGGCCCGACTCGCAGTTGGTCGAGCGCCGTCATCGCCGTGTTCTCGCGGACGTTCAGGTCGCGCATCAAACCTTCGGTCAGTCGGTCGGCCGGCATATACGCCGCGTTCCGGAGCAGCTTGCGGCGCGAGAGCTCCTTGCCGTCGACCTTGATCGTGCCGTTTGCCGCCGTCCGCCCGGCGAGGGAGCGCAGGAGCGCGGTCTGGCCGTTGCCGATGATGCCGGCGATCCCGACGATCTCGCCGGCGCGCGCGACGAGCGAGATGTTCTCGAAACCGTGCCCACTGAAGCCCTCCACCGCGAGGAGCGGCTTTCCGTCTGCGGTGGCGCCGTCGTGTTTCGGCGGAAACGACGCCTCGAGCGTGCGTCCGATGATCAGCGCAAGCAGGTCGGCGTCGGAGATGTCGGCGACGGGGGCCGTCGCCCGGACGCGTCCGTCGCGCAGGACCGTGACGCGGTCGGCGATCTGGCGTACCTCCGCGAGCCTGTGCGTGATGTAGACGACGGCAGTTCCCTTCTCCGCCGCGCGGCGCACGCTGGCGAAGAGCAGCTCGACCGAGTCCAGCGACAGAGGCGCCGTCGGCTCGTCGAGGATGAGGAGTCGCGGCGAGACCGCGAAGGCCTTCGCGACCTCCAGCAGGTGCCGGCGCGCGACGCTCAGCGACGAGACGCGGTCTTCGAGGTGTCCGAGGAAGTGGACGTCGTCGAGGATCGCCCGCATCGCCCTGGCCACGTTCGCATCCCGACGCTGAAGGTGCTGAATCGGAACCGAGACGCGGATGTTCTCCGCGACCGTCAGATCCGGCAGCAGCGCCGGATGCTGGTGGACGATCGCGATGCCGAGTTCCTGCGCGAGCGCCGGCGTCAGGTTCTCGACGGTCTCGCCGTCGAAAACGATGGCGCCCACGTCGGGCGATGTCGCGCCAGACGCGACGCTCATCAACGTCGACTTGCCGGCGCCGTTCTCACCGAGGAGTGCGTGCACCTCGCCCGGCAACACGTCGAACGAGACATCGGTGAGCGCCGCGATCGCGTCGTAGTGCTTGCTGATTCCACGCATCGACAGGGTCGGCTGGCCTGCCGTGTCCGGCCTTGGAGCTACGACGCTGGCGGTGGATGTGCTCATGCGATCGGTGTCGATCACGAAGGTTGCGCGCGGCGAACAGGAGTCCGCCGCGCGCGCAATTCGTGCGTCTTACTTCCTACTTCTTCACCAGCCTCGCTTGCACGTTGGCGGGCAGCTCCGCCGAGAGATAGATGTCCCCCGGCAGGTTCGCCTTGCACTCCACCGGGTTCGGCTTGCCTGTCAGCGAGTCCTCGAACGCACGCGACGGGAAGTGCGTCGTCGCCGGCTTCTTGCCGCCGCTGGCAAGGGCGACCGCCCAGTCGATCGCGAGCCGCGCGTGGTCGTTCTGGGTCGAGACGGTGAACAGCTTGAACGTCGGGTTCTTTGCGTGTTGCTTCTGCCAGAAGCACCCGAGCACGTTGCCGTCCGAGGTCGCGAGCGCCGGGATCTTCCGACCGCTCTTGTTGAACTCGGAGAGCGCGCCGACGAGCGACGGGCCGAAGTCCGACACGATGACGTCGATCTTCTTGTGCTTGGCGATGTCGGCGGACAGGACTTTCTGCGTGAGCGCCGGATCCCAGTTCGTCACCTCGAACGGCTGCTCGCCGATGAACGTGTACTTGTGCGTCGGGTCGAGGATCTTGTGGAGCCCCTGGTTCTCCTCGACCCCCTGGCTGTTGCCCTTCGGGCCGCTGAGCATGAGGACGTTGCCACCCTTCGGGAGCACCTTGAGGATCCACTTGCCCCACTGCTCGCCGGCATCGGCGAAGTTGGTGTCGATGAAGACGTTGTAGTCGACGCCCGCCTTGCCGCCCGGGGTGACGCGGTAGGGCACGGTGACGACTCCGGCTTTGAAGGAGCTGCGCAGGGCGGGCAGAATCGCCTTGCCGGCGTCCGGGAACACGACGATCGCATCGAGGCCCTTCGCGACCATGCCCTGGATGTCGGAGATGGCCTTCTGTGTGTTGCCCTGGCCGTCTGCGTAGCTGAGCGACGTCACCCTCGGACACTTCGCCGCTTCGTTTCGCGCGGACGCGGTCGTGACGAGACGCCAGCTGTTCCCTCCGAACCCGTCAGTCAGGCCAAGCGAGAT
>JABFWJ010000345.1 GCA_013362295.1 Thermoleophilia bacterium | reverse complement strand
CGTGCAGAGCGCGAACGCGACGACCTGCGCGCCGAAGTCGCGCGTCTCCGCGAGCGCTTGGAGGAAATGCGCGATCAAGCCAAGACCATGAACGAGGCATTCGAAAGCCTCAAACGAGCAGCCGAGCGAAACACCGTCCCACCGCGCCGCTGACTCATTCCAATTCGCTGTTCCCTGTTCTGGTCAGGCCCCGGGCGCCCTAATCTCGAAAACGAGCACCTCCCCGAGCACCTCGTGCTCCCGCGTCCCGACCTGCACCATCTCGCACTTCTCGATGACGCGCAGCGAAGCCTTGTGCCAGTCGAACGTCGCCGCGTGAACGGCACGCACGCCGGGCTGCGACAACGCCCAGCGAACACTCGCCCGCACCGCTTCGGTGGCGTAGCCGAGGCCCTGCGAATCGTCCTCGACGCCGTAACCGACCTCGGCAATGCCGTCCGCCCCGGGGCGCCCGTGAAAGATCACGCTGCCCACGACACGGCGGCTCTCGCCCTTCAGGATCATCAGACGATCGCCCCAGAGGCGCGTCTCTGGATCGGCCCGTAGATCCTCGAGCGAAATGGCGAACGCGCGCTCGATGAGCGCGCGCCCTGGCCAAGCGGCCGGAAGTGGGGCATTGGCCAGGCGCTCGACCTCTTCGCGATCGCCGCGCATGACCGCTTCCACGAGGGGAAGAGTGATGGGCCAAAGTTCGAGACGATCGGTGAGGAGAACGCTCACGGGATCGATGATACTGACACCCGAGACGGCATGACGAGCTTCGGACAGCTTGACCTTCACTTGGCGAAGACGGCGGTTCCGCGCTGCGTCATTGTTGGCTCATCCCGCGCAGAACCACGCATTTTGCGGGCCGTATCGTGGCTCGTCGAACGCGGCCCAACGGCACGCGTCATCGTGATCGGCCCAACGCTGGAGGGTGCAGGTGAAATTTTGCGCCTGGCTACCGGTGAGGTCGGGGCTGCGTTTGGCTGGGAGCGGACGACGCTGCCTCGCTTGGCGGCGACCCTGGCCGGTGAGACCCTCGCCGAGCGCGGGCTCGTCCCCGCGGGACGATTGTCGCTCGACGCGCTAGCGACGCGCATCGTTCACGATCTCGGCTCGTCGGGTCTCGGTCGCTTCGAAGCGGTGGCTGATCGTCCGGGCCTTCCTCGCGCGCTGGCCCGCACGATCGACGAGCTTCGCATGGCTCGCGTCGCGCCGGCGGAGTGCAACGATCCCGACCTCGCGCGCGTGCTCTCCAAGTTCGAAGAGGAGCTCGAGGCGACGGCGCTCGCCGATCGTGCGCTCGTCTTCCGCTACGCAGTCGAGGCGCTCGAGCGGGGATCGCTGCGGTGGGACGGCATGATGCTGGTCGACGCCGTGGTGAGCAGCGTTTGGGAGACGGAGTTCGTCCGCGCGCTCGCGGCTCGCGCCGACCACTCGCTGGCGGCGTACTGCGAAGGCGATCAGCGCACCGAGATGCACCTCGAGAGCGCGCTTTCGGTCAAGGCGGTCCTCTCGAGCGAGACTTCGCCGAACTCGCTCTCGCGACTTCAACGAGGTCTATTCTCCGAGGTGACGGAGCAAGGGCCCGCCGACGAAGGCGTGGAGATCCTCTCCGCGCCCGGTGAGAACCGCGAGTGCGTGGAGATCGCGCGCCGCATCCTTCGCGAGGCGAGCCGCGGCGTGCCCTTCGATCGGATGGCCATCGTGCTGCGCGCACCGTCGCAATACCGTGCGCACTTGGTCGAAGCGCTGCGCCGCGCATCGATCCCGGCTCATTTCGCGCGCGGAACGGTTCGGCCCGACGCTGCGGGTCGCGCGTTCTTGGCGCTACTTCATTGCGCTGCCGACAAGCTTTCGGCGCAAAGATTCGCCGAGTACCTGTCGCTCAGCGAGGTGCCGGATGCCGATCCGGCGGGCAAACCTCCGCCCCCCGTGCCGGCGTCCGAGCGTTGGTTCCCGCCGGATGAGGAGCTCGTGCCTCAGGCCATCGATCGCGCGACCGAGGTCGAGGCGGCGGAGGCGGAAGCCCCGGTGCTGATCGAGGATCCCACCGTGCCCGCGGTCGTCGGCGGCACCCTGCGCGCGCCGTATCGGTGGGAGCGGCTCA
>JABFWJ010000357.1 GCA_013362295.1 Thermoleophilia bacterium | reverse complement strand
GCCGGTCTCGACGGCACGGATCTGGTCGATCGGCAGCGCCTCGTGACGGGTGAGGAACTCGGCGTCCTCGCGCGTGAAGATGTCGTTCGTGACGACACCGAGCCGCATCGAGTCGCGCAGGTGACGGCACAGCGCGAGCACGAGCGCGGTCTTGCCACTGCCGACCGGGCCACCGATGCCGACGGTGAATGCGCGCTGCGTGAAGTCGCGGGCGTGCGGCTTGTCGCGCTCGTGGAAGTGACCGGGATGGTCCATGTGCTCGTGCGTGTGCGGATGGTCGATGTCGTGGCCCATGATGTCTCCGGTCAGCTCTGAAACAGGCGCGAGTAGAGGCGGTCGTGCGTCGAACCGATCAGCTCGACGAGCGGCGACGGCTGCGCGACGTCGGCGAGCGAGAGGTCGCGGCCGCGTGCGAGCGCGGCGTCGAGCGCGGGATGCAGGCGATGGTGGAGCTGCTGCGCTTCCGTCGGGCCGGCGACGCCGAGCCGGACCGCGGCGGAGAGCAGGCCGCGCACGCCGAGGTGGAGGAACGTCGCGAGTGCGTCGTCGCGTTCGACGCCGAGCGTGCGCGTGACGAAGCCGAACACCGGCGCGAGGTGGCCTGCGAGCGGTTGCTGAGCGGCGTGGGACTGCAGGAGACGAGCACGCGCGTCGACGAGCGCCGCATGACCGAAGCTGCGCGCGGCGACGTCGAGGAGCGCGCGGCCCTGCGCCCGGCTCGCATGGGCGGCGACCCGGCTCCACAGGATCGCGGACGCGAGCGCGTCGACCTCGGCCAGGCGCGACGGCTCGGTGTGGACGGCGGCGACGAGCGGCAGCGAGCCGCGCGCGAGCTGATCGACGTGCTCGCGGCAGTAGGCATCGAGGCTCGCGAGCTCGCCGGCCTGGACGTGCGCCTCGAGGCCCGCCGAGTGCGCGAACCCACCCGTCGGGAACGCCGAGTCGGCGAGCTGGAGTACGAGCCACGACGTCACCCTCGCTGATCTACACGAGATTGGTCGTCATCTTCACGGAATCGGCGGTCGAGCTGCGTGGAGACATCCGGCAGTCACTCGCGGTTCACGACGGATACTCGCGCAGCACCGGGTGCGCCACGCCTCACACTGTTACGCTCCGCCCGCATGCACCTCCATCCTCGCGGCGCTGCTCTCCTGCTTGCTGCTTTGGGCCTCGTTGCCTGCGGGTCCAAGACGCAGACCCCGGAGCCCGCCGTCTACGAGTACGGCTTCTTCGAGACCGGCCCGCTCGATCGCCGTCTCCCGCCTGGCGTCGAGCTGGTGATCGACGGCAAAGTGGTCGCGTACTCCTACGGGATGAAGGCGCAGGTGCCGCGCGAGCTACTCTTGTCGTCCGCCGGTGATCGGTTCGCGCTTCGCACGAAGAGCACGTGTGGTGACCTCGCGACGCCGATCCGCTGCAAGTTCGGAAGGTCCGAAGAGGATCAGCGCAAGGACTTCGTCCGGTACAAGACAGCCGTCCACTGCGAGCTCGAAGCCGCGCAACCCGCCGCCGCAGGCTCGTCGCGCGTGATCGTCGATAACGCGGGGGCGGCCGCGCCGGTCACCGTCACGATCGGCCGCGCCGAGTACGTGATCGCTGCGGGCGAGCACAAGGACTTCGGGGTCTCGTTCGGAGACTGCCCCGACGCGCACGTGGTCGCGATCGGAGAGCGCCGTCTCGGCGAGCTCGAGCCGCAGAAGGCGGCGCTCGTCGACGCCACGGGCTCCCACTGCTACCGCGTCCATACCGACCGTTACGTCGAGCGCGGGGCCGGCGCGGCGGCGCCGCCCGCCGATGTCACGATCGACGGGCGCGAGACGCCGGTGCGCACGTTGACCGTCGGGCTCGACAACGTGTTCCGCGAGAACGAGTCGGACGTCATCACCCACGGCGAGACCGCTGCCATCCGCAGCTCGCTCCGGCGCGAGCGGTGCCCGAGCGCGCCCCGCAAGTAGCTCGGCGTCGCCTACAGACAGATCAGAGGAGTACGAGCTGCTCGATCTGCGCGATCGGATCGATGCCGCGGGCCGCATGACCATCGGAGAGCATCACACCGCGCGCGGTGGGCACGATGAATAGATGCTCGCCGCCGTAGATCAGCG
>JABFWJ010000147.1 GCA_013362295.1 Thermoleophilia bacterium | reverse complement strand
CCGGGTGCACGTGGTGCTCGCCTCCGCCCAGCACCATCGGCAGGTACGTGTGCCCGTCCGTCCCCCGTCGAGCGGGAGCGCGAGCACCCCTTCGACCACGGCGCCCGCGCCGGCGTGCTCCTGCAGCGTCGCGAAGGCCGCAACTGGTCGGAACCCGCTCGGCTGCGCGGCCGCGAGCCGACGGTCTGAAATGAGCACGAGCTCTGCGTCGTCGGCTCGCCACTCGGCAGCTGCCTGGTCTTGAGCGTCGTACCACCACTCGAGCTTGGCCGCGTCGACGGCGTACACGCGCGCCGACGCACCATGCGGGCCGCTCGTGAACGAGCGCGCCCGCTCGAACACCTCCACGTGGAGTGCCGCCGGCAGCTCGTCGACGGCGCCGATCGTAATCCGCCAACACACGACGTCGGAGCGAGCGTGTCGAAACATCGTCAGCTCGAGCTCGGCGTATGGGTAGCGGAGCGTCGTGACGACGATCGCGCCGCGCGCGTCCTCCGTCCGCTGCTCGACGGCCTCGGGTCGGCCGGCGCCGGCGAGCGCGAATTCGACAACGCGATCGAAGGAGTACGTGAGCCAGGTGCCGCGCCGGTAGCCGTAGAGGAGCGCGCCGTCCTCGCGGACCAGTGTGCGCTCCCGCTCGCCGGGTCGGCTGATCGCCGTCCAGCTCGTCGGCGGGCGATAGCGGAAGTCGATCGCCATCCCTCTACTCGACGGCGGCGGGCGCTCGTGTCCAGCGCACGTCCGGGTCCGGCACCGACTCGACGAGCGTCCGCGTGTACGGGTGCTGCGGTGAGTCGATGACCGTGCGCGCAGGCCCGCGCTCGACGGTCTCGCCTTCGAACAACACGACCAGGTCGTCAGCGATGTGGTACGCGGTCGAGAGATCGTGGGTGATGTAGAGGAACGAGATGCCCTCGTCCTTGTTAAGTCGGATGATGATGTCGAGGATCGAAGCGCGCAACGACGCGTCGATCATCGAGACCGGCTCGTCGGCAACGATCAGCTTCGGGCGGAGGAGGAGGGCGCGCGCGATCATCAGGCGCTGGCGCTCGCCGCCGCTCAACTCGTGCGGGAACCGATCGAGAAACCGGCTCGCGTCGAGGCCGACGAACGCGAAGGCGTCGGCGACGGCGCGGGTGGCGTCTGCGACGCCGAAGTTGCGGGCGGCGACGTCGAACACGTGGCGGACGCGGTAGAACGGGTTGAAGGCACCGTAGGGATCCTGGAGGACCGCCTGCACCTCCCGGCGGAACTCGCGGCGCTCGTTGCGTCCGAGCGCGCGCAGCGAACGGCCGCGGTAGCGGACCTCGCCCGTCGTCGGGTGAGCGAAGCCGAGAACGAGCTGCGCGGCCGTCGTCTTGCCGCTGCCGCTCTGGCCGGCGAGCGCAACGATGCGCGCTTCGTCGTCGGCGAACCCGAGCTCGAAGTCGCGCAGCGCGACCACCGGCGACCGTCGCGTGAGCGCCCCGCCGCCGAACGTCTTGCCCAGGCCGGCCGCCTCCAGGAGCGGCCCGCTCACGGCACGGCCGCCACGTGGTCGCTGGACACGGTCCGCAGCGGGACGGCGTCGTCCACCAGGTGTTGCGCCTGCGCACGCAGCTCCGCAACCTCGGCGGGTGGCCGCCATTGCCGCTCCCGCAGTGACGGGCTCGACCGCAGCAGCAGCTGCGTGTACGGGTGCGCGGGCGAGTGGAAGATCGAGCGGACGGGGCCGAGCTCGACGAGGCGGCCCTGCCACATCACACCGACGCGGTCGGCGAGCTGCGCCTGGAGCCCCATGTCGTGCCCGATCAGGAGCACCGACACGCCGAGGCGCTGCTGGACGTCCGCAAGCGTCTCGGCCACGGCCCGCTGTACGACGACGTCGAGCGCGCTGGTCGGCTCGTCCGCGACCACCACCTTCGGGCCGAGCGCAATCGCCATCGCGATGCACACGCGCTGCTTCATGCCGCCCGAGAGCTCGTGCGGGTACATGCGGGCAACCCGCGGCGGCAGCTCGACCGTCGCGAGCAGCTAATGGACGCGCTCGCGCAGCTGCCTGCCGCGCGGGCCACCGCGCTCGTGTGCGCGGATCACGTCGACGATTTGATCCTCGACGCGCA
>JABFWJ010000250.1 GCA_013362295.1 Thermoleophilia bacterium | reverse complement strand
GCGGCTCGAGGGCGCGCTCGTCGAATGCGACGCGGAGGGCCGTGCGACGAGCTGCACGGCCGTGCGGGTGGAAGTCGACTAGCGTGCCGGGCGTGCTCGAGGTACTGGAGCGGCCAGGATCGCGCACCGAGGTGCTCGCGGACCTCGGCGAGCTCGCGGCATTCGCGTTCCTGCGCCGCGGCGGGACGCCGGGTGCCGACCGCCACTTCCACGCGGCGCACGTCGACGCGTTCGTGGTGCTCGAAGGCGAGCTCGAGATTCTCACCGCCGGCGACTCCCTGACCCTCGCGCCGGGGGACGCCGTCGCGGTGCCGCCGGGTGTCGTCCACGGCTTCAACAACCTGCCGCCCGGCCCGGTGCGGCTCCTCAACATGCACGCGCCGACGCGCCGAATCGTCGAGTACCTGCGGCGGCAGTACGCCGGCCGGCCCACCGATCCGGCGGACTACGACCAACATCCGCCGGATGAGGCGCCCGGCGGCGAGCCGGTCGTCGCGCTCGCAGGGGCCGGGGAGCGCTTCGAGCGCGACAATCGCGTCGTCACGATCCGGTTCGAGCTCCCCCAGCTCTCGCTCGTCGAGATCGAGTTCGACGCATCGTTCGAGGTGCCGCCGCACGAGCACGACGACCACGCCGATTCGTTCTACGTCGCCGACGGCGCGGTCGAGTTCGCGCTCGGCGAGGAGTCGGTCGTGCTGCACTCGGGGGAGTTCTTCGCCGCGCCGCCCGGGACACGTCACGGCTTCCGCTCGGCCGATGGGCGTCCGGCGCGCGTCCTCAACGTGCACGCGCCGGACGCCGGCTTCGCCGACTCGATCCGCTCTCAGTAGTCGCTACGGCTTGAGGATCTCGGACGCAGCGCGCTGGCCGGTCTCGACCGCGCCGTTCAGGTAGCCCTGGAAGTCCTGCGAGGTGTGCTCGCCCGCGAAGTGGCAGTTGCCGCTCCGTTCCTTCTCGGCGCCGGAGAAGCGGGTGTACTGCCCGACCTTCCAGTAGGAGTACGAGCCCTTCGTCCACTCGTAGCCGGTCCAGAAATCGCGGACGACCCGACCGTTCCAGCTCGTCGTGGCGCCGGGGAGCACGGGCTCGATCTGCCTGAGGAAGGTCTTCGCCTGCTGCTGCGGCGTGCCGCTGCCGACCGCGACGCCGGGGTCGCCGCCCGTGTACCACGAGAGGATCCCGCTCGTGCCGGGCTGCGCGCGCGTGACCTCCCACGTGTTCTGGTAGCCGCGATCCGAATACGTCTCGCCCGTGCAGCCCTGCTCGCGCCAGAAACGCGAGCCGAACTGCAGGTGCACCTTCGAGTTCGTGCCCATGGCGAGCTCGTTGATCGCGATCGTCTTGACCTGGTTGAAGCCGGCCCTCGAGAAGTCGACGGCGCGCAACAGCGAGAACGGGATCGCGAGCACGACGTGGTCCGCGATTCGCGTGATCGACCCCGCTCCGTTCGCGAACGTCAGCGTGTACGTGCCGTCGTTGTTCAGCTGGATCGCCGTCAGCGGCGTGTTGGCAGTGATCTGCGAGCCGAGCTTGGCGGCGAGCGCCGTGGCGATCTGGTCGTTCCCGCCGTGGACATGGAACTTCTCGTTCGACTTGCCGAAGGTCCGGAATTGCCCCGGGCCGACGAAGCCGAGCAGGTAGAGCATGTTCAGCGAGCTCTGCGCCGTCGTCTCGGCGCCGTACTCGATGTTGTAGGCGACGTCGAGCAGCCGGCCGAGCGGCGAGCCGTGGCCGCCCGGCACGAACGTCTCGATCCACTGGTACAGCGACATCTGGTCGAGCTGCCGTCCGCGGGTCGTGGACGAGTTGTAGAGCGTCGGATAACCCGCCGCACTGGTGTCGGAATGGATCTGCTGCCAGATCACCTTCAGGTCGTCGGTCATCTGCGCGAAGGTGTACTGCTTGCCGAAGAAGTAGCCGAGCTGCTCGGTGCCGTTGGTCTCGGCCTGCAACAGGTTGTCGAGCGTGAAACCGAGCTCGCCGGCGAGCTGCTTCAGGTCGATGTGACCGCTGTCGATCAGCTCACCGCCGTGCTCGTAGATCTGGCCCTCGGCGAAGTCGCCGCGGCCGGTGAAGCAGCGCCCGCCGACGCGCCCCGACGCCTCGAACACCTGCGCGGCGAATCCGGCCTGCCGGAGCCGGTACGCGCAGACGAGACCGGCGAGCCCTGCTCCGACGACGACGACGCGCATTCCGGGCGGCAGCGCGGCCCGAGCCGGCTCGGCGAGCCGCCCGAGCAGCGTCGCTCCCGCGACCGTCGCGCCCGCTCCCTTCAGAAACCCGCGTCGGGTCGTCCGTGCGTCTTCGTCTGCGATCCGTCCGACGGCTTCCTCGACCGCATGCGCCAGCGGTGTGCGCGCCAAGTCCGACCTCCTGATGTCGACGATCCAGCTTTGACTGTGCGTGATTTACGCATGCGATGCAACCGGCTCCGGCCACACGAGGACGGCGAGCAGGACGACGAGCGTGACGTCCCGCACGAGCACGACGCCCGCGTGGCGGAACGACCCGACGTAGTCGAAATACGAGTCGGGGAACCAGACCTGCGTGAGCAGGAGCGCCGCGGTCAGCAGCGCAGTCGCAGCGAGCCCGCGACGGCCGCGGACGAGCGGCACGAGGGGGATCAACCAGAGGAGGAACTGCGGCGACAGCACCTTCCCGAACGCGACGAACGCGCACACGGCGGCCGCCGAGTAGCGCAGAAGCCGCGGGCCGGTCGCCGGCCCGCGCGCGAAGGCGATCCACACGGCGACGAGCGCCGTCACCTGCAGCACGGCGAAGACCGTGCCCACCGCGCCGTGGCCGGCGACGTTCTGCGAGCCGTGGGTCGTGATCACGTGCGGGTGGCCGAACGTCGTGAAGAGCGAGGCACCGAGGCTCTCGATCTGCAGCGGCCGTACCGCCTGCCCACGCACGCTCTCCCAGAGACCGCGCGGCGCGAGGAGCGCGAACGGCACGAACGCGACCGCCGCGACCGCCAGTCCCACGAGCGCGGCGCGAGCGCGGCCCGCGCGGTATGACCACACGAGCGCGAGGGGCACCAGCACGAACGGCCACAGCTTCGCGGCGACGCCGGCGCCGAGGAGACCCCAGCCGAGACGGTGCCGCTCGCGCAGCAGCGCGCCGAGCGCGGCGACGCCGAGCAGCGCCGGCCAGAGGTCGAAGCGCGAGAGGATGAGCGATCCCGCGAGGACGGGCGCGAGCGCGACGTAGAGGCCCGCCCTGGCGCGGATCGTCGCGACGGCCACGACGAGCAGGACCCCGCACACGGCCATCTCCCACGCGAAGGCGGAGGCGTAGTCGCCGAACTCGGCCGGCAGGATGAAGACGACGAGCGCGCCCGGTGGATACTCGACCGCAAAGTCGCGGTAGGGCACGAGGCCGTGCAGGATCGCGATGCCGTACCGCTCGTACGTCGGCCAGTCGACGATGGCGTGCTTCGACCAGAAGTCGAGGTGCACGAGGCCCCAGCAGAGCAGGAAGAGGCCGGCGAGCGCGGCCTTGAGCTCAGGCCGCGAGCGGAGGCTCTGCATCGGGCGCGCGCCCCGGGAGCGGCGCGAGCAGCGCGAGCGCCACGAACGGGAAGAACCACGGGAGGTAGAGGTAGAACCAGTGCGTCAGGACGAGCTCGAACCCGATCAGGACCGCGGCGGTGAGCGCGGCCATGCGCAGCGGCGAGCGGCGCCGCGGGAACCAGGCGAGGCCGAGCGCGCCGGCGACGAGGACGATCTGCAACACGAGCTGGACGAGGTGCAGATCGGGGATGCCCTTGGCGTGGTACTGACCCCAGTCCCACAGCGAGAACGGCGACGCGCGTCCGACCTGGTAGCGCACGGTGCGGTCGAAGAAGACGCGCGCGGCGTGGAGGACCGACGGCTCGAGCAGGAACACCGAGAACAACACGGCGCTCGCGAGCGCGAAGCCGGCGAGCGCGAGCGCAGCGGGCCGCGGCCGCCGCGCCTCGGGATAGCCGGACCACAACGGCAGGACGAGCAGCGATGCGAACTTCGTCCAGCCGGACAGGGCGACGAACGCCCCACGGCCGAGGTCGCTGGTCAGCACGAGGAAGCCCCACACGAGGAGCGCCGGGGCGATCGCGTCGTTCGTGTTCGAGCTCGACGCATACTGCGTGAACGGCCACGCCGCCCACGCGAACGCCGCGGTCGCCGCGAGTCGAGGCCCGCCGAAGCGGCGGCCGACGAGCGCGAGCCCGACGAGCGCGAGGAGGTCGAACAGGATCGACGTGAAGTGGACCGAACGCAGCTTGTCCCATTTGTGGCTCCAGCCGAAGACCTCGTAGCCGGGAATGTAGGCGAGGTACGACATCGGCCCGTACGTGTCTCCGAGCGGGTTTGCGGTCTCGCACTTGCCGTTCGTCTGAATGCGGTCGCGCACCTCGCCGTCCGCGTCTGCGGGGCCGCATTTCGGCCGCGGGTCCTCGACCGGGAAGTGACCGTACGGGCTCTCGCCGTGCATGATCCGGTCGGCGCCGATCACACCCGAGTAGCCGACGTCGATCACGTTCGAGGAGCGCCAGTTCAGCCCGACGCGAAAGCCGGCGAGAAAGACCGTCGCCGCGGCCAGCACCCACACGGGCCACACGCCGACGGCGCGCGGGGCGCGGTCGTCGCGGGCGATCCACACGCAGCGGGCCAGGAGCCACACGAGCGGCGGGTAGGCAAGCGGCATCGCCGTGAAGATGTCGCCGCGGTTGAAGAACCACAGCGACACGGACAGTGAGAGCAGGACGAGCAGGTCGGCATTGCGCAACGACAACGGCCGTCGCCAGTCGGCGAGCCCGAGCAGGAAGATCCCGCACATCCCGAGCCAGATCGTGTAGCTGTTGATCTTCGCGCCGCCGAACGCGCCCTTGTACCCGCGTGCCATCTTCCACGCGACCTGTGGCCCGGTCCAGGCTTCGACGACCGCGCCGGTGCCGTCGTCGATCTTGCCCGTCGCGATCTCACCGGCGCGACCCGACCAGACGTTCACGGTCCAGATGCCTTGCTTGAACGTCGCGTCGGTCGTCGGCTTCGGCGGGTAACGCGTCAGCCAGTCGGCGATCTTGTCGTTCGCGACGAAGAGCTTGATCGCCTGGCTCTGCGTCGTGCGCGGCTTCGTCTGCGCGAGCGGCGTCGTCGTCGTGATCGGGTTGGGAACCGACGTCTGCGTCGCGCCGCGTGCCGCCGGGACGAACGCGACGGCGAGCGCGACGACGAGGAGGAACCTCAATGTCGAAACGACCAGAGCTTGTTGCCGAGGAAGTTGAGCGGGGTCACGAGGATGATCGCGAGTGCCTGCGAGACGAGCTTCCCCCAGCCGAGCCAGTCCAGGAACACGGCGAGCCACAGCTGGTTGACGGCGAACGCTGCGAGCGAGACGACGTAGAACCGCGCGCCCTGCAGGGCGAAGTTGCCCTTCTGGCCCACGAACGTCCAGTGGCGGTTCCACCAGTAGTTACTCGCCGCGGAGACGACGAACGACACTGCCGCCGCGCTGTGCGCACCGATGCCGAGAATCGACTGGTAGACCGCGAGGTTGATCACGAAACCGCTCGCGCCGACCACGCCGAACTTGATCAGCTGGACCCAGTTGTGGCGCTGACGGAGCGCCGTTGCGGCGCGAGACGAGACGGACACGGCGCGAGGCTACCGTTCCGCGGCGATTTCAGGCCGCGCTCAGCGCCTCGTGCACGCCGCCGTCGTCGTCGATCCAGGGATCCTCGTAGCCGGCTTCGGCGAGCGTCCGCGACCTGCGGCGGTAGTAACCGACGTCACGCTCGTCGATCAGGGCGAGGGCCGAGTCGAGCGCGATCTCGTCCGTTCCGAGCCGCGCGACCGCGAACGGCAGAAAGCGCCGAGCGCCGTCGCCGCACACGATCTCGAAGCCGAGCAGCCGGTCGGACGCCGGATCGAGCAGCGCCTCGACGGGCCGGCCGAGCTGGATCCCGTGCAGACGGACGGGAAGCGACAGCACCTCCGACGCAGAACGGCCCCACATGACCGGCCGGGTAATCCCCCGTGGTCAATCCGGCAAACCGTGATCCGGCAAACCGCGATCCGGCAGACCGTGCACGAGCGGCACGAAGCGGACCGGGGAGAGGAAGCGCGTCCGCGGACCGGATGCCGTGCGCGTCACGGCGACAAGGCTCTCGTCGATCGGCAGGACGAGCCGGCCGTTCTCGGCGAGCTGGTCGTAGAGCGGCGCCGGCAGGTTCGCCGCGGACGCCGCGACGGCGATCGCCTCGAAGGGTGCGCGCTCCGGCACACCGAGCGCGCCGTCCCCCACACGCACCTCGACGTCGTACCCGGCGGCCGCGAGGTTCCGGCGAGCCTCCTCCGCCAGCTCGGGGATCCGCTCGACGGAGACGACGTCGCTGCCGAGCTCCACCAGCACCGCGGCCTGGTAGCCGGAGCCTGTGCCGACGTCGAGCACCCGCTCGCCGCCCTGCAGCTCGAGCGCCTGGCAGATCAGCGCGACCACGTACGGCTGCGAGATCGTCTGTCCGTGCGAGAGCGCGAGCGCGGCGTCGGCGTACGCATGCCGGCGCGCGGCGGCCGGAACGAACGCCTCGCGCGGCACCCGCCGCATCGCCTCCAGCACCCGCTCGTCGCGAATCCCGCGCCGTCGCAGCTGGCGTTCGACCCAGTCAGGCCGCACGACGGATCGCAACCCCGAAGTGCTCCGCGACCAGCCCCTTGACGCCGGTGATCGACGCCGGCGGCGGGTCGAGGCCGACGGTCAGCATCGGGACCTCCGAGTCGGCGGCCTCGAGCGAACCGTGGCTGCCGCCGCCGAGGTGGTGGCGGCCGGCGAGGTCGAGGAACTCCCAGCCCGAAGCGGCGGAGACGAGGACCTCGCCGGCGTTCGGGTTCCGCAGCGCCGCGGCCGCCCGCGCCCGGCCGTCGGGGACCTCGTCGAGGAGCGCGTCGTCCTCGTCGCCGTCACGCCGGGCGACCAGTCGCCCATCCTCCTGGAAGAGCACGATGCCGGCCGCCGGCTGCGTGTCGAGCCGCTCGGCGACGGCGCGGGCAGCATCCGTGTAGATCATCGCGGCGCGGTTGGAAGCCGTGACCAGATCGCCGCCCGCGTCGATCCGCGCCACCTGTTCGACCGACGACTGGCCGTGGTCGCTGCAGAGCACGACCGCGTACCGCTCGAGAAACGCGTCGGGACCGCCGGCTGCGTCCATCAGCTGCGAGATCGCGGCGTCGCTGCGCGCCAGCGCCTCGTGCGCGCTGTCCGGGCCGGCGGCGTGCGAGGCATAGTCGTAGTCCGGCAGGTAATAGACGAGCGCGTCGAAGCCGTCCCGCGTGACGAGCCAGCGCCCGACCGACGCCGCGTACGCATCGATCGATCCCAGCGCGCGGTTGCGGATCGCCATCGGCGCGCCCGTGCGGTCGCTCTCGTAGAGCGAGTAGAAGAAGAATCGCTTCGGGCCGTTGACGGCCGGCACACCGGGGATCGTCGGGAGGTGGCGGTGCGTGCCGCGGTACGTCGTGATGTTGATCGCGCCCGTCGTCAGACCGGCCGACTCGAGCGCCTCGAAGATCGTCTCCGCGTCGCGCGAGAGGTGCTTCGCGTTCAGGTCGATGATCGTGTCCCGCAGCGACCGCGCGAGGCCCGCGGCGCGCACCGCTCCGAACGACGAGCCGTACTCGACGATACGCCGCTCGCCGCGGTGCCACCACACGAGGTGAGGGATCTCGTGCACGTCGGGATGCGCGCCGGTGGCGATCGACGCGAGACAGACCGGCGTCAGCGACGGGAACACGGACGAGGAACGCCGGTACTCGCCGTGCTCGGCGAGAAACCGGATCGCCGGGGTGTCGGCCGCCTCGAACATCGACGGCGTCAGACCGTCGATGACGATCACGACGACCGGTTGGTGCCGGCCCGGCACTCAGTCCTTGGCGAGGGAGCGCAGGCCCGCGTGCGTGTCGGGCGAGCGGCGGCGCAGCCGCGCGCCGAGCACGGGCACCGCGAGCGCCTCGAGGTAGCCCACGACGGGGACGAACGCGAGACCCGCGCCGACGAGCGCGGCGAGGCCGAGCAGCGTCGCGGTGCCGCCGCGCGTGCCTCCGCGTCGCAGCGTGCCGGCGACGAGCGGCGATGAACCGAGCGCACCGCACGCCGCGCCGACGGCTCCCCCGACG
>JABFWJ010000459.1 GCA_013362295.1 Thermoleophilia bacterium | reverse complement strand
ACTTCTGCGCGAGCGCCTGCGCAGGCGCCGGGCCCTGCTCGACCGGCGTGTCGCCGAGCACGAACTTCACCTTCAGCCCGAGCGGCTTCGCCAGCGTGGTGACCGCGAACTTCGCCCACGCGCCCTGCTCGGCGCCGAGGAAGCCGGCACCTCCGGTCACGGGGGTGACGAGCGGGAGCGTGATCGTGCTCTTGCAGCTCACGTTCGCGACCGCCGAGGCCGCTGCGACCTGAGGCCTGCCCTGCGCCGACGCCGCCACCACAGAGGTGGCGAGTACCGCGAGGGCGAGACCGATCGCCTTCTTCATCTGTTCCTCCTTGCTGAAAATGTGTCGCTTCCGGGGGGCTAGCGCTGATCGTCGAGTCTCAACACTGGCGGGGCCAGTGTCAATGATCAAATCCCTCAGGCGTGCAGGGCGTCCACCCACCCGGCGGTGTCGAGGTATTGCCGGAAGCGGATCGCCTTGTCGCCCTCGAGAGTCCAGATATGGACGAACGGAACGTCGAGTTGTTTGTGGCTCGCCTTGCCGACGCCCCGGTAGCGGCCGACGACGACCACGTTCGCGCCCGCGTCGAGGAACTCCTCCGGGACGGCCGTGAAGCCGTCCCACCACTCCTCGTCGAGCGGGTCGAAGATGTTCCGCCGCACCTCGTCGAGCCCGCGATAGAAGCCGCCGTGCGGCAGCCCCTGGGCCTGGTGCCACTCGATCTCCGGGTGCATGTCCCCCAGCACCCCGTCCAGGTCGTCTCGGGCGAACGCCTCGTAGGAGCGCTTGACGATCTCCACGTTCGTCATATGCGTAGGTTACGGCGGTGCAGTATGCGATCGCCGCAGGGGCCGACGGGCCGCGCTTCGAGACCGGTGGATTCACGCAGCGCGTCGGGCCGCTCGCCGGCGAGCACCGCGACGACGACGCGGACGCAGTCGTCTACGTGCTCGAGGGCACCGCGCGCGTGACGATCGGCGGCGAGGTGTGCGAGCTGCGCCCGAAGGTCGCGCTGTTCGTCTCGCGTGGGACTGCCTGGTCGGCCGAAGGCGACGCCCGCGGCATCTCGGTGCTCGTCCACGAGCCCGAGGCGTCGAGCGGGCATGCCGTGCTCGACCTCGACGAGGCGCAGAAGGGGACCGCCACGGCCGGACGCGAGTTCGTGCTCGGTCTGACGCCGGAGTCGGGCTGCGCATCGGTGACGCAGTTCATCGGGCTCATCCCGCCCGGCCGCGCGCCGGACCACTTCCACCTCTACGACGAGGTGATCTACGTGCTCGACGGCGAAGGCGTCCTCGAGATCGGCGGCGAGCAGGCCGCGCTGCGCGCCGGGAGCTGCGTCCATCTGCCCGCGCGGCTCGTCCACTGTCTCGCGAACACCGGCGACTCGGAGCTGCGGGTGCTCGGTGTGTTCCGTCCGGCGGGCTCGCCCGCGGAGGCCTATTACCCGGACGGCACGCCGGCCATGGCGGGCTGACCGTGCCGAGGATCGAGCGCAGCGCGACCGTCGCGTGGGAGGGCAGCGTCGCGCGCGGCGGCGGGACGATCACGGCCGACACCGGCGCGTTCACTGCGCTGCCGTTCACGCTTCCGTCGCGCATCGGCGACCCTGAGGGGAAGACGAGCCCGGAGGAGCTGCTCGCGGCCGCGACCGCGGGTTGCTTCGCGATGTCGCTCGGGAGCGAGCTCGCCCGCGACGGGACCCCCGCCGGGCGGCTCGAGGTCCACTGCCGCATCGTCATGGACGAGGTCCCGGACGAGGGTCACCAGATCGTGGGCGCCGAGCTCACGGTGGAGGCCGAGGTCGAAGGTGCGAGCGACGAGGCGCTTGCCGCCGCGATCGCGCGCGCGGACGACGGCTGCCCATTCTCGACGCTACTGAAGAAGGCCGGCGCGACCGTGACCGTTACCCGCGCCTGAGCTCGCCCGCGTGCTCGTCGAGCTCGGGCGGCCGGCGCCGGACCGCGGCCGGCGTCTCCGACAGGTGCGCGGGAAACCTGACCGTACGCACGCCGTCCGTCTCGTCGACCACGTCGAGGCCGAGCGCCTGGGCGAGCGAGAACGCCTCGGCGATCGTCTGCACCGGGCCGGCGGGGACCGCCGCGTCGAGCAGCGCGTCGCGCCACTCGGCGCGG
>JABFWJ010000146.1 GCA_013362295.1 Thermoleophilia bacterium | reverse complement strand
GCTCGTCCCGCTCGTGATCTCGGACGCGGAGCTCGACGAGGCGCTGCTCGCGTGGGAATCCGCCCTCGAGGCCGCGTTGTAAGCAGACGGCCCGGGGGTACCCTCCCCCTCGCATGGTCGGCGAAGTCCTCTCTGGCCGGTACGAGCTCGAAGAGCTCGTGGGGACCGGCGGCATGTCCAGCGTCTACCGGGCGCACGATCGCCTGCTCGATCGCAAGGTCGCGCTGAAGCTCATGCACGAGCAGTACATGCAGGACGCCGAGTACGTCGAGCGCTTCCGCCACGAGGCCCGCTCGGTCGCCTCGCTGTCGCACCCGAACATCGTCACGGTCATCGACCGCGGCGAGCACGAGAACCGGCAGTTCATCGTCTTCGAGTACGTCGAGGGAGAGAACCTGAAGCGGCTGATCGAGCGTCGTGGACCGGCGCCGGTCGAGACCGCGCTCGAGCTCGCGATCCAGGTCGCGCGCGGCCTGTCGTTCGCGCACCAGCAGGGGCTCGTGCACCGCGACGTCAAGCCGCAGAACGTGCTGCTGAACGGGGACGGCGAGGCAAAGGTGACCGACTTCGGCATCGCCCGCTCGTTGGACGTGAAGCACGGGATGACGCAGACCGGGACGGTGCTCGGCACCTCCGACTACATCGCGCCCGAGCAGGCGCAGGGTCAGCCCGTCGACCAGCACACGGACGTCTACTCGCTGGGCGTCGTCCTCTACGAACTGCTGACGAACGAGGTCCCGTTCCCGGGGGAGAACTTCGTCGCCGTTGCGATGCGCCACATCAACGAGGAGCCGCCTTCGGTTCGGGAGAAGCGGCCGGACGTCTCGCCGCGCCTCGACGCGGCGGTGCGATGCGCGATGGCGAAGCGGCCGGAGGACCGCTTCCAGTCGATGGAGGATTTCTGCCACGAGCTCCAGGTGAACCTCGCCGAGGCGCAGGGGACGCTCGTCTCGACCCCGCTTCCGCGCCGCCGGCCCGCACGCGCCCGCCGCAGCGGGCCGAATCCCTGGCCGATCGTGCTCGCGCTCGCGATTCTGATCGCCGTCGGCGCCGTGATCGCGTACGTGCTGATCGACCGCGCCGGCGACAACGGCGCGGCCCCGCCGAGCGGCGGCAGCCAGGGCGGAGCGGCGCCGCACGTCGTCGCCTCGACCGCCTACGACCCGTTCGGCACGGGCGGCGAGCACAACGACAAGGCGCAGCTTGCGACCGACGGCAGCGGCGCGACGTATTGGGAGACCGAGCACTACAACGACTCGCCGAGCCTCGGCAAGAAGGGCGTCGGCCTCGTCCTCGACGCGCAGCGGCCGGTGCAGCTGCACCAGCTCGGCATCGCCACCTCGACGCCCGGGTTCACCGCCTCGATCCGCGCCGGAGACTCGTCGAGCGGCCCGTTCCCCGTCACGGTCGCCGCGCCGAAGACGGTCGACCAGCAGACGCAGTACACGATCACGGGCGGCGGCGCGCACCGCTACTACCTGATCTGGATCACACGCCTCGGCGCCGACTACAACACCGCGCGCATCAACGAAATCGACGCCTCCTGAACGGCTCGAATCTGGTTCGGCTTCGCCGAATCAGATTCGACGCCGAACCTGATTTCGCGCAGCGAAACCAGATTCCAGCCTTCAGGTGTTCCCCCGCCTAACGCCACCTCAACGTATGCCTGATCGACACGCTCCGCGGCGTCGCGCCCTTGCGGTGCCCGCGCGTCTGCGCCTTGAAGGGAAAGTCGTCCGGCGCCACGGTCAGGCGCGCGCGCGGCCGCACCGGCACGACGCTCGTCAGCTCGCGGCTCTCGGGCGTCGGCTCGAACGTCTCGCTCGGCAGCACGTAGATCGTGCCCGTCGTCCACGACTCGACGCGGCGCGGATCGGAGCCGATCGAGAACAGGTACCGCGACGTGCCGTTGCCCGGATGCTCGCACCAGTTGATGTAGCTCTGCGCGACCGACCGGTTGACGACCGCGAAGTACAGCGGCCAGATTGCGTCGTCGCTCGCGAACACGGCGTCGACGCGGCGCTCGTTGTGCGCGTCGAAGTTCGGCCGCGTCTCGAACTCGTCGATCGACGCCTCGTTCGAGCCGTGCAGCAGGAAGCCGTGCGTGACCAGGTGGTGCAGGAACCACCACTTGGGCTGCGGCAGGTCGTACTCCACCAGCGCTCCTTCGGGCGTGCGCGCGAGCAGCGCGTCGAACGCTGCGGAATGCGGCGCCAGGTCGGGATCGCGCATCACCAGCAGGCGCCAGACGTTCAAAAGCGCAGCCCGCGCCGGCGCTCGAACCGCTCGACCGCCAAGTCCGCGAGACGCTGCAGGAGCTCGGTGTAGCCGATCCCGGACGCCTCGAACAGTCGTGCGTACACGCTCGTCGACGTGAAGCCCGGAATCGTGTTCAGCTCGTTCACGAGCACCTCGCCGTCCGCGCGCACGAAGAGATCGGCTCGCGCCATCCCCTCGCAGTCGGTTGCGACGAAGGCACGCACGGCGAGCTCCTGCGCGCGCTCCAGCTGGCGCTCGGAGATGCGAGCGGGGACGATCAGGTCCATCTCGCCCTCGTCGTACTTCGCCTCGTAGTCGTACCACTCGTTGTGCGTGACGACGATCTCCCCGGGCAGCGACGCGATCGGCTGCAGGTTGCCCAGCACCCCGACCTCGACCTCGACGCCGGCCACGAACTGCTCGACGAGCACCTTCTCGTCGTGCTCGAACGCGAGCGCGACGCCGCGCCGCAGCTCCTCCTCGTCGTGCGCCTTGGTGATGCCGACGCTCGAGCCCAGGCGTGCCGGCTTCACGAACACCGGATAGTCGAACGGCGTGCGCGGCTCGTCGCCGAGGCGCAGCGTGATGTTCGGCGTGACCGGGATGTCGTGGTCGCGGAGCACCGCCTTGAAGACGTCCTTGTCCATGCAGAGCGCCGACCCGAGCACGCCCGCGCCGACGTACGGCACGTTGGCGAGCTCGAGCAGACCCTGCACCGTTCCGTCCTCGCCGAACGGCCCGTGCAAGACCGGGAACACGACGTCGACGTCGGAGATCGTCCGCGTCACGTCCTTGCTTGGCAGTCGCTCGAGTTCGCCGCCACCGGAATCTGATTCGCGAAGCGAACCAGATTCCAGCTCTCGGGTGGTTCCCCCGCGTCCCAACAACCAGCGGCCCTCGCGGTCGATCTCCACGGTCACGACCTCGTTGCCGCTCTGCTCGAGCGCGTCGACCACGCTCGCTGCCGATGCAATCGAGATCGGGTTCTCGCTCGACCGGCCGCCGAGGATGACGGCGACGCGGCGCGTCACGGCTGGGTCGTGGTGGTCGTTCCGCCGTCGCCCCCGGCCGCGCCGTTCTGGATCTGGCCGACGGTGATGATCACGACCTCGCCGGCCTTCGCGTCCGCTCCGGGCGCCGGGTTCTGATCGAGCACGATCCCGTCCTGGCTGGGGTCGGTGACGGGTTGGAACACGACCGACGGCGTGAGGCCGGCGCCGGTGAGCAGCGACTCGGCCGTCGCCTGGTTCTGCTGGCGTACGTCGGGGATCTGCGTCGTCGCGGGGCCCTTCGAGACCGAGAGCGTGATCCGCGAGCCCTTCGACACCTGCGTGCCGGCCGGCGGGTTCTCGGCGACGACAACGCCCTGCGCCTGGTCGGACTGAACGTCGAGGCGCGAGACGGTGAAGCCCTGGCCCTGCAGCGCGGACTTCGCGTTCGCGAAGGGCTGCCCCGTGACGTCCGGCACGGGCACCGGCTTGGCGCCGCGCGAGACGTTGATGCGGACGTTCGAGCCCTTCACGACCTTGTCGCCCGGCGACGGGAACTGCCCCGTCACCGTGTCCGCCGGCTGCGGCGAGTAGATGTGCACGATCCTCGGGTTGAGCCCGATACCCGCGAGCGCCGTGATCGCGTCCGTGACGCTGCGCCCGCGCACGTCGGGCACGTCCACCTTCGGCTTGCCCGTCGACACCTTCAACGTCACCGTCGAGCCCTTGCCGACCTTCGAGCCGCCGCCCGGGTTCTCGTCGATCACCTGTCCGGACGGGACTGTGTCGTCGGGCGACCTGACGACCAGCGGCTTGAGCCCCGCCTGCTGGATCTTCAGCACCGCCAGGTCCTTCTGCACGAGGCGGACGTCCGGGACCGCCACGGGCCGGTTGCTGTCGAGCTGCTCCTGGATCTTCGTGTAGAGGAACCAGCCGCCGATCGCGCCGCCGATGATCAGGCCGAGGGCGAGGAGCCACGGCCAGATCGAGCGGCCGCGCGGCGGCTCTTCGTAGTCGTAGTACGGGCTGGGCGTGCGGTAGATCGGCGGGGCGGGCGGGGCTGCCACGGCGCGCGGGCGCGTGACCATCGTCGCGGCCGTCGAGGCGCCGACGCCCGAGAGGACCTGCGTCATCGCATCCTCGGTCTCGCGCGACACGGCGACGCCGCGCGCGACGCGCGCGAGGTCGGCGTCCAGCTCTTCGGCCGAGCCGTAGCGCTGGTCGGGATCCTTCGCGAGCGCGCGCATGACGACCGCGTCCAGGTCGTGCGGCACCTCGGGGCGCAGCTTCGACGGCGGCTCCGGGATCTGCGAGAGGTGCTTCATCGCGATCTCGACCGGCGTGTCGCCGGTGAACGGCACCTGACCGGTCAGCATCTCGTACAGGACGATCCCGAGCGAGTACAGATCCGAGCGCGGATCGACGGGCGCGCCGCGCGCCTGCTCCGGCGAGAGGTACTGCGCGGTGCCGACGATCGACCCCGCCTCCGTCATCTGCGACGCGCCCGAGCGTGCGATCCCGAAGTCGGTCACCTTGAGCCGGCCGTCGGACCCGACGACGATGTTGTGCGGCTTGATGTCGCGGTGGACGATCCCGTTGCGGTGCGCGAACGACAGCGCGCCGATGATCTGGCGGGTGTAGTCGATCGCGATCGGGATCGGCGTCGGCCCGTTGCGGACGAGCAGTTCCTTGAGCGTTCGTCCGTCGAGGAACTCCATCGCGATGTAGTACGTCCCCTCGGCGCGGCCGCGGTCGAAGATCGAGACGATGTTCGGGTGGTTGAGCCCGGCCGCGCTCTGCGCCTCGCGCCGGAAGCGCTCGACGAACTGGTCGTCGGCCGCGTGCCGGTCGTTCAGGAGCTTGAGCGCGACGCTGCGGCCGAGCTCCTGATCCTCCGCGAGGTAGACGTCCGCCATGCCCCCCGAGCCGAGCTTGCGCTTGATCACGTAGCGCTCGTCGAACGTGCGGTTGATCAGGGTGTCGGTGGTGGTCATAGAGAGCCGGCTACTGGTTCGACGCACGAGGCAAGAGTGCCTGCATCAGCTGCTTGGCGATCGGGGCCGAGACCTTTCCGCCGAAGCCGTTCAGGGAGTGTTCGACGACGACGGCGCCCGCGACCTTCGGGTCGTCGGCCGGTGCGAAGAAGATGAACCAGGCGTCGTAGACGTGATTCTCGCCCGTCTCGGCGGTCCCCGTCTTGCCGGCCACCTTCACGCCGGGAATCTGGGCCGAGGTGCCCGTGCCGCCGGTGACGACGGCCTGCATCATGAGGTTCAGGGTAGCCGCCGACTCGGGCTTCATCGCGTGCTTCCACGCCTGCGGGTGCACCTTGACCACCGTCCCGCCGCCCGGGCCGGTGACCTTGTTCACCAGATGCGGCGCCATGATCGTGCCGTTGTTCGCGACGGCGGCCGCGACGAGCGCCATCTGCAGCGGGGTGACGAGCAGCTTGTCCTGCCCGAACGCGAGGCGGCCGGGATCGGCGAGCCCGGCGTTGTCGAAGAGCGCGTGCTTGCGGAAGTCGTACTCGCCGCTCGCAGAGACCTCGTTCGACGGCAGCTCGATCGGCGGATGCGCGTAGAACCCGAAGTTCTTCGCCCGTTCGATGAGCCGCTTCGCGCCGAGCTTCATGCCGATGTCGCAGAAGATCGCGTTGATCGAGTGCTGGTAGGCCTGCACGAAGTTGACGTTGCCGAACTGCTCCGGGGCCTCCGGATTGCCGGCATTCGAGACGCGCTTGCCGTATTCGGTGCAGTACCCGGGGTCGAAGAACCGCGACTCGGCGTTGTAGACGCCGGAGTCGAGCGCCTCCGCAGCCGTCACCGTCTTGAAGATCGAGCCCGGTGGATAGAGGCCCTGCGTCGCGCGGTTGAGCAGCGCGGCGGACGAGCCGGGACACGCGCCGGGCGAGTGCAGGATGCTCGCGAACCCGTTCGGCGACTCGATCCTGTTCGGGTCGTAGCCGGGCGACGAGGCCATCACGTACACCTGTCCCGTCTTGGGATTGAGGACGACCGCGGCGCCGCACTTCCCGCGCAGCGCGGTCTCCGCGATCTTCTGCGCGTTGACGTGGATGTTCAGCACGAGGTTGTTGCCGCGGATCGTCGCGCCCTTCAGGTTGTCGGTCAGCTTCTGGATGATCGTTCCGACATTCGCGTTCCCGGCCGTCAGGTAGGCGTTCTGTCCGCGCTCGAGCCCGGCACGCGAGCGGCCCTGCGTCGAGTAGCCGACCACCTGGGACGCGAGGCCGTGCGTCGGGTACGTCCGGAAGAAGAGCGTCTGGCCTCCCGCTCTCCTCTTGACGTTCTGTGCGAGCACCGTCCTGCCGTCCGAGGCGTAGATCTTGCCGCGGTCGATGCGGAACTGCGCGACCCGCTGGATCGCGTTGTCCTGCTTCGCCTTCAGGCTCCCCGGCGCCCACGTCTGCCAGTAGGTCGTCGCGACGATCAGCGCTGCGAGCAGCAGCAGCCCGACGAGCGCGATGCGGGAGATCTGCTGGTTCACGAGGAGTTGGCCCGGTTCGAGACAAGCAGCAGGCCCGCGAGCAGCAGGAAGTTGGCGACGACGGACGAGCCGCCGTACGACACGAACGGCAGCGTGATCCCCGTCAGCGGGATGATGCGCAGGACGCCGCCGACGATGATGAACGTCTGCAGCGCGAAGCCGAACGTGAGGCCGGCGGCCAGCAACTTCGAGAAGCCGTCGTCGGCCTGCAGCGCGATCTTCATCCCGCGCGCGACGAAGAGCATGAAGACGAGCAGCAGCGCGGCGGCGCCGATGAGCCCGAGCTCCTGGGCGAGCGCCGAATAGATGAAGTCGCTGTTCACGTACGGGATCAGCTGGTGGCCGTCGGTGGTGGTGAACGTTCCCTTGCCGAGGCCGGTGCCGCCGAAGCCGCCGTTCGCGATCGAGTAGACGGACTTCACCCACTGGTAGCTCTCGCAGTCCTGCCGCAGCGCGAGCCCGCCCGTCGACGGGCAGAACACCTTGTGGGTGGTCCACGGATGCAGCCAGATCGTGACCCGCTCGTGGACGTGCGGGATCTTCTCGTAGGCGACGACGCCGCCGGCGGCGAACAGCGCGACGCCGGTGAGCACGAACGACATGCGCGCCGTCGCCACGTAGAGCATCGCGAGGAAGATCCCGAAGTAGAGGAGGCCCGAGCCGAGGTCGTTCGACGACGCGAGCACGAGCATGCACGCGCCCCAGATCACGAGCAGCGGGCCGACGTCCTTCAGCCGCGCCTGCGCGAGTGACTCGCGCTTCTCACGCAGGTAGGCGGCGAGGAACACGATCAGGAAGATCTTCGAGAACTCGCCGGGCTGGAAGCGGAACGAGCCGACGTGCACCCAGAGTCGCGCACCGTTGACGGTCGTCCCGAGCCCGGGCACGCGCGGCAGGAAGAGCAGCGCGATCGCGCCGATGCCGAACAGGTACTTGTACTGCTCGAGCAGCCGGTAATCGCGGCGCAGGCCGAGCAACGCGAGCGCGAACAGCGCGACGCCGACGACGATCCACAGCCCCTGCCGGAACGCATCGGCGTTCCCGAGCCGGTAGATCTCGGTCACCCCGACGGCCGTGAGGAGCGCCGCCATCGGCAGGAGGTACGGATCGGCGTCGGGGACGGTGGAGCGCGCGACGACATGCGCGGCGAGGTAGAGCACGAAGAAGAAGACGGCGTACGTGAGCGAGCCCCAGCTGACCTCGGCCTGGCGCGCGATGTAGACGGAGGCGAAGCCCAGGCCCGTGAGAATGCCGACGACGGACAGGTAGACGAGCTCTCTGTTGCGGGAGCCGAGTCTCAGCGCGCGAGCCCCCACCAGACGAGGACGACGATGATGGCGATGAGGGTCACGATGACCAGCAGCGCCAGCAACCGCCTGCCGAGACCTGCCTGGGGGGCTTCCTCCTCTTCCTGTGCTGCGAGCGCCGCGTCGATCTCCGACGCCGGCACGACCATCGTGTCGACAGCCCGCGGCGCGGCCGCCGCCTCCTCGC
>JABFWJ010000363.1 GCA_013362295.1 Thermoleophilia bacterium | reverse complement strand
GGCGGCTCGACGACCCAGCAGATCGCCCGCCGTCTCGCCGGGCGCAGGGGTCTCACGGTCGTGACGAACGCGCTGAACGTGGCGATGGAGCTCGCCCAGTCCGACGTGCGGCTGGTCGTGACCGGCGGCGAGATGCGCCCACAGTCGATGGAGCTCGTCGGCCCGCTCGCAGAGCCGACCACGAGCGTGCTGCACCTGGACGTCACGTTCGCCGGCGTGGACGGCCTGTCCGTGCGCGGCGGCCTGACGACCCATCACCCGCTCGAGGCGCAGGTCAACCGCGTGCTGATCGAGCGCTCGAGCCGGTCCGTCGCGGTGACGGACCACACGAAGCTCGGCCGGGCGACCTTCGCGCAGATCGTCCCGCTCGCGGCGGTGACCGACGTGATCACCGACGCGGACGCCCCCGCGGACGTCGTCGCCGACCTGGAGCAGGCGGGCGTGAACGTGCTGCGCGTCTAGCGCGCGGCCCGCACCCGCGACGCACCCGCACCCCGAGAGAGAGGCCCGATGTACCTGAGGACACTGCTCGATCGCAACCCCCTCCTGCTCGAGACCGCGCTCGAGCTGCATCAGAGCGGGCGGATCCCGCCGAACACGTGGGTGGTCGACCTCGACACGATCGCGCACAACGCCCGCGCGCTCGCGGCGGAGGCCGACCGCCTCGGGCTGACGACGTACGTGATGACCAAGCAGCACGGGCGGAACCCCCACATCACGCTGACCGCGCTCGCGAACGGCCTCGACAAGACGGTCGCCGTCGACATGCAGTGCGCGCTCCTCCTGCGCCGCTACGGCGTCCCGGTGGGCCACATGGGCCACCTCAACCAGGTCCCGCGGCGCCTGATCGCCGACGCCGTGGCGATGCGCCCCGACGTCATCACCGTCTACAGCCTCGAGCGCGCCCGCTGGATCGACGAGGCGGCGCGCGACCAGGGGGTGACCCAGGACCTCCTCATCCGGGTGCACGCCGAGGGCGACCTGTTCTTCGACGGCCAGGAGGGCGGCTTCGCCGAGCCCGACGTCCCCGCCGTCGCGCGCGAGATCGCAGCGCTCGAGCATGTCCGGCTGGTCGGCACGACCGCGTTCCCCTGCGTCGTCTACAACGTCGACCCCGCCGTCGCGCCGACGCTGACGCCGAACGCCGAGACCGTCGCGCGGTGCGCGGCGAACCTGCGCGAGATCGGCCTCGACGTCAGGCAGGTCAACATGCCGGGCAACACCTCGGCGCTGACCATGCCGCTGCTCGCCGAGCACGGCGCGACGCACGTCGAGCCGGGGCACGGGCTCCTCGGGACGACCCCGAACCACGCCTTCGTCGACGGGCTTCCGGAGGTCCCGGCGTACGCGTACGTCAGCGAGATCTCCCACCACGTCGGCGACCGCGCGTACGCCTTCGGCGGCGGGCTGTTCCGCGACATCTTCCGCCCCGGGGAGCGCTCGGAGGCGCTCGTGGGATCGAGCTTCGCCGAGGCGCGCGACAACCCGGTCGGCTACGAGGCCGACATCCCGCAGATCATCGACTACCACGCCGTGCTCAGCGAGGGCGCCCGCTGCCGAGTCGGCGACACCGCGCTCTTCGGCTTCCGCACGCAGATGCAGATGACGCGCTCCTACATCGCCCCCGTGTCCGGCCTCTCGCGCGGCGAGCCGCACCTTCACATGCTCTTCGACCACGCCAACACCGCGATGGACGAGCGCTTCGAGCCGATCGACCCGGCGACGGTGCGCGCCGACGTCGACCGGCTGCTCGCGGCGTCGGGCGTCGACGCGCCGCCGGCCGACGCATCGCTCCGCCACTGACGGTCGCCGACTCCGTCGAGGAGCATGCCGCGCTCGCCGATCGACTCGCGCACCAGGCTCGCGTTGCCCGTCCGGGTGAGCCGCACCCGCATCGCCCGGCATATCGTCACGCCGACGCGGTCAGCAGGCGCGTGACGAGGCGCAACGGCGCCCAGCTCTCGCGCCCGCGTCGCGTCACCGCGTAGCAGCGCAGCGCGACGTCCGGGCGGCGGAGCGCGACGAGCTGCACGCCGGCGGCGACGGGGCCGTCCGCCGGGAGCAGCCCGACGCCGAGCCCCGCCACGACGAGGTCCTGCACGAGCTCGAGGCTGTCCGCACGGTGCGCGATCCGCGGCTC
>JABFWJ010000405.1 GCA_013362295.1 Thermoleophilia bacterium | reverse complement strand
GCCGCCGTCGTGATCGCGGCGAGGAACGGCCCCGCGCACGGGACGAACACCAGCCCGAGCGTCGCGCCCAGGACGAATCCGCCGCCCGTGCTCGCCGGCCGTAGCCTCGAGAACGAGGCCAGCGACCGCTCGAGCACGAGTGCGGCCTGCGGCAGCAGCAGCACCACGGCCATCACGAAGAGGAATGCGATCGCGAGGTTGCGGAGCAGGTCCTGCGGCAGGCCGAGCTGCCGGAGAAGCCACGATGCGAAGAGCGTGAAGACGCTGAAGCTGACGACGAGGCCGGCGACGATCCGCAGCGGTTTGCGCCCGGACGCCCCGCCGGCGAGCAGCACCGGCAGCACAGGGAGGACGCACGGCGAGATCGCCGTCACGACCCCGGCGAGGACTCCGATGAGCAGGAGGAGCAGCATGTGCTACGGCCTAGCTTGCCCGGCCGGAGATTACGCCGACATTACGAATTCGCGCGCCGCGGGCGCTGCGGGAGCGGAAGCTAGGCGGCGTCCTGCGTGGCGACGTCGGACGGTTCGGGCTGTGCGGGCGCGTCGGCCGCTTCCTCGGCCGTGCCTGCCGGCGCCTTCTTGCGGCGACGGCGGCGCTTCTTCGGGGCGGGAGCTGGCTTCTCCTCGCCGTCTGCCGGCTCGGCGTCGCTCGCCGTCTCCGCGGCGGCCGGCGTCGCGACGGCCTCCGCGCCCTTCTTCTTGCGCCGCCGCCGGCGGCGGGCGCGCGACGGGCCGGTCTTCGGCTGCGGCAGGCTCTCCGCGATCCAGCCCGCGACCTCCTGGATCGTCCCGAGGCGCTCGCGGGCGGCCTCGAGCAGCTGGGTTGCGCGCGGCGTGTAGCCCTCGGCCGACGCGAGCAGCGCCGCGCCGACCTCCTTCGGCATCTCGAGCGCGGCGTTCACGAGCTTCGCGGCGTTCTCCTCGTGACGGTGTCCCCGCGAGTTGGCGAGCGCGCCGAGCAAGCGCTTCGCATCCGGGTACTCCTGCGAAGCCTTGCGGTCGAGCTGCTTGCGCACGGCGTGCGAGAGCCGCCAGGTCCAGCGCGCGAGGATCTGGTCGGGTGCGTCGGGCTTCCCCTCGGCGATTGCGCGCAGGAGGATGCGCACGCCCGCGGCGCGGTCCTTCTCCCACGGCGGCGCCTGCGCGACGAGGGTGACGAGATCGTCGAAGTCGGCGCGCTCGACGCGCATCGACACGCGGTCGGCGAGCGCGATCAGGCGCAGCCGCCGGTTGGGGTTCTGCGCCGCGCACGTCGAGAGGAACTTCTCCATCGCGCGCTTCGATGCTCCGCGCGCGGTCAGCTTCTCGACGAACGCCTGGCGTTCGTCGAAGCGCAGCTGGCGTCCTGCGATCTCCCCCCAGAACTCCTGCTCGTCGTCATCGAGAAACTTCGGATCGACGCGCTGCCATTCGCGCGCGATCACCATCTTGCGGCGCAGGACGTCCGGCGTCACCGGCACGAGCCACGAGACCGGCGTCAGCTTACGGCGGGCACGCCGCTGCTGGCGGCGGCGCGGCGCCGGCGTGACACGCGCACCCTCGCGGTAGAAGTCCGCGTCGAGCAGCGAGTGCAGCGACACGACGCGCTCGTTGTGCGTCGCGCTCTTCGGCGTGAAGTCGACGACGATGCCCGCCTCCTTGCGTGGATGGATGCGCATGATGCGCCCGATCCGCTGCTGGTAGACGCGCTTCGACGCGGTCGGCGCGAGGTGCATGACGACCGTCGCGCGCGGAGAGTTCCAGCCCTCGGCGAGCAGCATCGCGTTGATCAGCACGTCGATCTCGCCGCGCTCGTACGACGCGAGGATTTCGGCGAGCTTCACGGGCGGTGTACGCCCGGAGACCGCCTCCGCCTTGATCCCGGCTGCGCGGAACGCGGTCGCGAGGTTGTACGCGTGGTCGACGCCGGCCGCGTAGACGATCCCGGGCGCGTCGCCGAAGCGCTCGCGATAGAGCGTCGCCGCGGCCATGTTCAGCGCTTCGTGGTCGAGGGCCTGCGCGAGTGCGCGCTCCTCGAAGTCGCCGCCGACGATCGGCACCTGGTTGATCGCTGCGACCGGCGGCACGCGCAGACAGCGAAGCGGTGCGATCAGCCCGCGGCGCGCGGCATCCGTGAGCGGCAGATCGTCGACGGAGGCCGGGAACACGTCGGACACCTGCTTCGCGATCAGCTCCTCCGTCGCCGTCATGCCGACGTAGATCGGCTCGCTCAGGTGCCTGATCGCGGTCGACGTCTTCTCGCCGAGCGCGGTGTGCGCCTCGTCGCAGATCACGAGCTGGTACGCGTCGTGCGCAATCTCCTCGACGTGCCGCGCGAACCACGCGTACGTCTGGATCGTGATCGGGTTCGAGGGGCGCGGGGCCGTGTGCCCCTCGAGGATCGCCTCGTGGAAGCGCGCGCCGTAGCCGTGGTCCGTGAGGTCACGGCGGAACTGGTCGACGAGCAGGCGGCGGTGGGTGAGGATCAGCACGCCCTCGGTGCGCGCCGCCTCGACGAACCCGGCGGCGGCGATCGTCTTGCCGGAGGCGGTGGGGTGGCGGAACCGGTAGCGGCGCACGGCGCCGGGATCGTCCTTGGCGGTGAGCTCCTCGGCGACGTCCTCGTCCGTGCCGGAGTCGGGCGCGAGCCCGAGCTCGTCGTCCGGCTCCTCGTCCTCGTCGACGTCCTCGGCCTGCCCGTTGCCGTTCCCGTTCTCGGCGCTCTTCTGGGCGGAGGCGATCAGCTCGGTCAGCATCCCGGCGAGCGCGTCGATCTGGTGGCGCCGCAGCTCCGTCCCCGAGGCGAGCCGCGGCGGCTTCTCCGAGAGCACCCGTTCGAGACCGAGCAGCAGGGCGTACCGCACCCGCCACTCGGGCGAGGGCGCCTCCCGGCCGGCGTTCAGCTCGGCGAACGCGTCGTCGAGCGCGCGGCGGCGCGCGGTGCCCGGTGCGAGCACCACGTCCGGATCCTCGTCGGGCCGCAGGAACGGCTCGCCGGACCAGGCTTCGGCTCGGAGGGCGTCGGCTCTGAGAGCCGGCGCTTCCTCCGATTCTGTCGGAGATTGCGTGATGATTTCTGCCAATGCGTGCGGCGACGAGAGCCGTGCCGCCTCCTCAAAGGACGCGCCCGCGGGTCAAGCCCCGTCTCGCGTAGCGCCCAACCACAATAGCCGAACGAGCGGCGTGCCGCTGCGGTTACTCCTGCCAGCGCTCCTCGTCGTGGAGCCAGTGGCCGCTGACGATCTCGAGGGGATTGAGCTCGAGCTCGGCGACCTCCCGCTCGATCACGCCGCGTGCGCGCTCCAGCTCCAGGGAGGAGTCCGCGTAGACGAAGACCGTGCCTCCGTCGTCGCTCGCCTCGATCCGGTGCTTCTCGAGGTCCCGGGCCAGCTCGTGGGCCTCGGACAGCCCCAGCCGGCCCAACAGCCCGCCTGCGCCCTCCTCGCCGAGCTCGATCCGGAGCCGCCAGTCGTCACGTCCCATCGACCGGCAAAATACCGGGGCGTGGAGATGCCGAGCGCCGACTGGAAGCGGCCGTCGCCCCGCCTACGGCGCGCACGCCACCTCGAGGCAGGGATCGGGACGGCGCTGGCGGCTCTCGTCGTCGGCGGGAGCTTCGCGCTCTCGAGCGCGGCGAAGGGCGCGATCGCCGTCGCCTGCGTGCTCGCGGGCGGCGTGCTGCTCGACGTCGGGCTGCAGAGGCGGGTCGGCGCCTGGGGCTACCTGGAGCGCGAGGACGACCTCCTGATCCGGCGCGGGCTCCTCGTGCGGCGTCTGTCCGTCGTCCCGTACGGGCGCATGCAGTTCGTCGACGTCACCGCCGGTCCCATCGAGCGGTCGTTCAAGCTCGCGACCGTCCGCCTGCACACCGCTGCTGCCACGACGGATGCGCGCATCCCGGGCCTCGCGACGGACGAGGCGAGCCGTCTGCGTGACCGGCTGGCGGCGCGCGGCGAGGCACACGCGGCGGGCCTGTGACGGCGCCGGAAGGCTGGCATCGGCTGCATCCCCTCTCGCCGGCGGTGCGCGCCGGCCGCCTGACGATCGCCTTCCTGATCATCTTCGTGCCCACGTTCGCCGGCGGCGGCAGCGGCGGCTGGGACGCGGCCGGGCACCTGGTCGTACTCCTGGTGCTGGCCGCGCTCGGCTTCGTCGCGTGGCTCGTCACGCGCTGGCGGATCGAAGGCGCGCACCTGCGGATCGAAACCGGGCTGCTGCGGCGCAGCTCGCGGCGCTTCCCGCTCTCACAGGTGCAGGCGATCGACACGGTGCGCCCCGGCCTCGCGCGGATCCTCGGGCTCACCGAGCTGCGGCTGCGGATGGGCGGGACCGGCGGTGCCGCGAGCCTCGCGTACCTCCCGCACAGGCAGGCCCTCGTGCTGCGCGCGCGCCTGCTCGCGCTCGCGACCGGTGCGCAGGAGGACGCTCCCGAGCCGCTCGAGCGGGTGCTGGTGACGGTGCCCGTCCGCCGGGTGCTCGGATCGCTGGCGCTCAGCGGGCCCGCCCTCCTGCTCGTCGTCTACGTCGTCGCGACCGTCGTCGGCCTGGCGCACGGCGGTAGCGCAGCGCATGCCGTGGCCGGGTCCGCCGTGCCGGTCCTGCTCGGCGACGCGGTCGCGCTCTGGCGGCGGTTCAACCGCGCCTACAACGCGACGATCGCCGCCGCGCCCGAGGGCCTGCGCGTTCGGTCCGGGCTCGTGGAGACGACGGCCGAGACGATCCCGGAGGGGCGCGTGCAGGCCGTGCAGCTCGTCGAGCCGGTTCTCTGGCGACCATTCGGCTGGTGCCGGCTCGAGGTCGACGTGGCCGGCCGGGTGCACGACCGCAGCGACGAGCGGCACGACGAGCGCCAGCTCCGACCGGTGCTGCCCGTCGGCACGCGCGCCGAGGCGGCTGCGCTGATCGAGCTGCTCGTGCCGGCGGCTCCGCAGCCGCGGCGCAAGCCGCCGCCGCGCGCGCGCTGGAAGTCGCCGCTGCGCTACCGCCGTCTCGCGTTCGGCTACGACGAGCGCTGTGCGGTCGCGACCACCGGCCGTCTCGCACGCATCGAGGCCTGGGTGCCGCTGACGAAGGTGCAGAGCCTGCGCCGCGTGCAGGGCCCCGTGCAACGCAGGCTCCGCGTCGCGACCCTGCACCTCGACACGGCGGGCAAGCGCGTCGGTGCGGCGTTCCGCGACGTCGACGACGATGAGTCGCTGCGCGACCTCGACCGGCTGATCGAGCTGGCACGGGCGGCGAGGCGTGCCTGAGGGTTGACAACCGCTCGTGCGATGTCGTACGTTCTCCGAACGGTGTTCGACAATGACGAATATCGTTCCCAGGCGACGACGCCTGAGGAAACCGCGGAATCGGCCCGCGGCCTCCTGCCCGGGCCGGAAGGAGAACACTGATGGAATCCTTCTCTACCGCCCAGCGCGTCTTCGCCGAGGCGGTCGGCACTGCCTTGCTCGTCTTCATCGGCGCCGGCTCGGTGCCCGCGATCCTGCTCCTCGAAGGCGGGACGAAGGCGCCGTTCTCGGGCGCCGATCTCGGCTTCATCTCGATGGCCTTCGGGCTCGTCGTCGTTGCCCTCGTGTACACGGTCGGCAAGGTCTCCGGCTGCCACATCAACCCGGCCGTGACCTTCGGGCTCGCGGTCACCAAGCGCTTCCCCTGGCGCGAGGTGCCGCTCTACTGGAGCGCGCAGGTCGCGGGCGGCATCGCCGGCGCGTTTGCGATGTGGGCGTCGTTCGGCACGCGGGCGGTCGACCTCGGCTACGGGTTCGGCGTCGTCCACTTCGACCACGCGACCACGGCGTGGGGATCGGCGCTGTTCATCGAGGCCCTCGGGACCGCGATCTTGCTCTTCACGATCCTCGGCATCGTCGACAGCCGCTCTCCCGAAGGCTGGGCGGGCCTCGTGATCGGCCTTGTGATCGTGGCCATCATCATCACAGTCGGGCCGGTGACCAACGCCTCGCTGAATCCGGCACGCGCGCTCGGGCCGTTGTTCGTCTCGACGATCCACGGAGGCGTGCACAACTGGCTGCAGCAGCTGTTCGCCTACATCCCGGGCAACCTGATCGGCGCCGCCGCTGCCTGCTTCGCGTACGACTGGATGGCGACGCCGCGGAAGGTCGAGCGCCCGATCAAGGAAGCCGTCACCGAACCGGACCGCGCCGAGTTTCCGGCGCCCGTCGCCACGCGGTAGAAAGGACAAATCGTGAGCGTCGCAACGCAAACGCTGAAGAAGTTCGTCAACGCCCCGGAGGACGTCGTCAAGGAGTCGCTCGCCGGGCTCGCGGCCGCACACCCCGATCTGGTACGGGTCGACTTCGACAACCAGGTGGTGCTGCGCAAAGATGCGCCGGTGGCCGGCAAGGTCGGCCTCGTCTCCGGCGGAGGCTCCGGGCACGAGCCGTTGCACGGCGGCTTCGTCGGGCGTGGGATGCTCGACGCCGCGTGCCCCGGAGAGATCTTCACCTCGCCCGTCCCGGATCAGATGCTCGCCGCGACAAAGGCCGTCGACGGCGGAGCGGGCGTGCTGCACATCGTCAAGAACTACACCGGCGACGTCATGAACTTCCAGCTCGCCGCCGAGCTCGCGGACGACGATGGCGTCGCCGTCGAGTCGGTGCTGACGAACGACGACGTCGCCGTCGAGGACAGCCTGTGGACCGCGGGCCGGCGCGGAGTCGGCGTGACCGTGATCGTGGAGAAGCTCGCAGGCGCCAAGGCAGAAGCCGGCGGATCGCTCGAAGAGGTTGCGACCGTCGCGCGCCGCGTGAACGAGCGTGGGCGCAGCCTCGGCGTCGCCCTGACCTCGTGCGTCACGCCGTCCGCCGGTGCGCCGACGTTCGAGATCGGCGCCGACGAGATGGAGTTCGGCGTCGGGATCCACGGCGAGCCCGGCCGCCGCCGCGAGAAGCTCAAGCCCGCCTCGGAGATCGTCGCGGAGATGACCGAGGCGATCCTCGCCGATCTCTCCCCGGCCGCGGGCGCGACCCTCCTCGCGTTCGTCAACGGGCTCGGCGGCACGCCCCTGATCGAGTTGTACGTCGTCTACAACGAGCTCGCCAAGCAGCTCGCCGAGCGCGGGCTGACCGTCGCGCGCAATCTCGTCGGCAACTACATCACGAGCCTCGAGATGGCGGGCGTGTCGATCACGCTCGTCGAGCTCGACGACGAGCTGACGACGCTCTGGGACGCACCGGTGCATACGCCGGCACTGCGATGGGGGGCCTGACCCGGGTGGACTCGGCGACGATGGCGCGTTGGCTGGAGGGATCGGCGGTCGCGATGCGCGAGCAGCGCGACTACCTCACGCAACTCGACGCCGCCATCGGCGATGCCGATCACGGGACGAACATGGACCGCGGCTTCGCGAGCGTGGTGACGAAGCTCGAAGAGCTGGACGACTCGACCCCGCCCGGCAAGTTGCTCGTCGCGGCGGGGTCGACGCTCGTCTCGACCGTCGGAGGTGCGAGCGGCCCGCTGTGGGGAACGGCGCTACGGCGGGCCGGACGGTCGATCGGCGACGGCGAGAGCTTCGACGGGGCCGCCCTTGCGACTGCACTCGAGGCCGCGCTCGACGGCGTCGTCAAGCTGGGCGCGGCCCGACCCGGCGACAAGACGATGGTCGACGCACTGGAGCCCGCAGTCCGCGCGCTGCGCGAGCGCGTGGACGGCGGCGCTTCTGCCGCGGATGCGCTCGTCGCCGCCCGCGAGGCGGCGGAGGACGGCATGCACGCGACCGTGCCGCTCCAGGCGTCGAAGGGCCGTGCCTCGTATCTCGGCGAGCGGAGCATCGGGCACCAGGACCCGGGGGCGACGTCGACTGTCTTCATCCTGCGCGCACTCGAGCAGGCGGTCAGGGAGCGTCCGTGAACGAACGGGCGCTCTCCGGCCTCGCGGTCAGCGGCGGGGTTGCGATCGGTGCTGCCTTTCCGATCGGATCTGCGCTCGTGCCCGACCGTTCCCCCGTCGCCGCGGATCCCGGCGGAGCGGACGCGGCCGTCGCCGCGCTCGCGCGCGTGGCCGAGGAGCTGGGACGCACTGCCGCACGTCTCTCGGCCGCGGGGAGGATGCTCCAGGCCGAGATCATCGACGCGAACAGGCTGATGGCCGAGGACCCGTCGCTCCTCGCCGACGTCGCCGCGCTGGCCGCGCGACGGCCCGCCGCGTCAGCGCTGCGCGAGGCGACGGGCCGCCGGGCCGACCTGCTCGCGGCGCTCGAGGATCCGTTGCTCGCGGCCAGAGCGGAGGACCTGCGCGAGCTCGGCCGGCGTGCGGTGCGTGCGCTTGCCGGCCACACCATGGCCGAGGGGCCGTCCGAGCCGGCGATCG
>JABFWJ010000407.1 GCA_013362295.1 Thermoleophilia bacterium | reverse complement strand
ACGGCCTGATGCGGGACGCCGCCTACGACGCGCTGCCGAAGGCGGAGCGGGCCGCGCTGCACGAGGCCCTCGCCGGGTTCCTGCAGGAGATGCCCGAGCATCTGCGGGGGCGGGAAGAGGTGCTCGGCTTCCATCTCGAACAGGCCTACCGGTATCGCGTCGAGCTCGGGCAGGCCGGCGACGAGGTGCACGAGCTTGCCGAGCAGGCGCGGGTGCTGCTCGCCGGGGCAGGCCGCCGGGCCTACGCACGCGACGACGTCCCGGCCGCCGTCGCGCTGCTCGAACGCGCCGCTGATCTCGCCGAGACAGGCACGTCCGCGCGGCTCGAGCTGCTCCCCGACCTCGGCGAGGCGGTCCGCGAGGGTGGCGACTACCCACGTGCGGAGGCAGTGCTCGCGGAGGCGATCAGCTCGGCCGGCGAGGCCGGGGACGCCGCCCTCGAGGAGTATGCGCGCCTCGTCCGCCTGCGCATGCGCGTGCAGACGGAAGCCGAGCGGGGCCCCGAGGTGGTCGTGGACGGCGCGCGGCGCGCGCTCGATGCGTTCGGTCCCGCTGACGACGATCGCAGCCTCGCAAAGGCGTGGGAGCTCCTCGCGTGGGGACACTGGCTCGAATGCCACGCGGCCGCGACGGAGGACGCGCTCGCGCACTCGCTCGAGCATGCAAGACGCGCCTCGGATGCGCGCACGACGGCGCAGAGCCTGCATCTCACCCTCGGCGCGGCCGTCTTCGGCCCGCGACCGGTCCCGGCCGCGATCGCACGCTGCGAGGAGATCCTCGAGGGCGGCGGCCGGCAGAAGCGGGTCTCCGCGTCGGCGCTGCGGGCACTCGCCGCGCTGAAGGCGATGGCGGGGGAGTTCGAGGAGGCCCGCTGGTTGCTCGGGCGCTTCGCTGCGATCGTCGAAGACCTGGGGCTCCGCGTGACGGCTGCGTCGGCCGCCGAGACCTACGGCGAGGTCGAGCTGCTCGCCGGCAACGCGGCCGCCGCGGAGGAGCGGCTCCGGCCCGCATACACCCAGCTCGCCGAGATGGGCGTGAACGAGAGCGCGAACCTCGCCGCTCTGCTCGCCCAGGCGCTACACGCCCAGGGGCGCGACGAGGAGGCGGTCGAGGTCTCGGACGTGACCCCGGCCGAGGACGACGTCTCCGCGCACGTGCACCTGTTCACGGCGCGGGCGCGTGCGCTCGCAGCGGTCGGGCGCCGCGAGGAGGCCGAGCTGCTGGCGCAGAACGCGGTCGAACGGGCGCGCAAGACGGATTTCCTCGTCATGCACGGCGATGCCCTGAGCGCGCTCGCAGAGGCCCTGCTCGGGAACGGAAACGCCGCCGAGGCGAGAGCCGTCTACGCCGAGGCGCTGGAGCTCTACCGGGCCAAGCAACATCTCGTTTCCATAGCTCGTACAGAGAATCTTCTTGCTAATCTTGCGTCTAACGGGTAAAAAGGTTGTGCCAGGCACGTACGGCGTTTAACGTGTAGCGAACTCTGTCGAAATCGGAGATGCGGCCGTCTCCTTAGGAAGGGGTCCGTGGTGCGCCTCGGGCGGACGGCCGACGCGAGAACTTACGGGCAACTGTTGGCGGCTGCGGCGCTCGCCGTGGTGGCGATGCTGTTGCTGTTTGCACCGGGCGCCACGGCGGCAGCAGGTGCGGTCCCTCCGCCTGCGCCTGCGTATGTCCCGCAGTCCCTACTCGACGCGGCGACGGCGAACCCCGACCAGCTCTTCCGCGTAATCGTCCAGGGCCGGCCCACGGCATCGGCCTCCGGCGTCGAAGCACCGGTCACGCAGGCGCTCACCGCCTTGCCCGCGACGGGCGACGGCGTGAACGACACGTTCTCCTCGATCAACGCGGTCGCGGCCGAGCTGAGCGGTGACCAGATCCAGCTGCTCGCGGGGTCGAGCCGCATCTTGGCCATCACCCCGGACGCGGCGTTGCGCGCGAGCGTCCTCGACCCGCCCGTCGTGCTCGAGCCGCCGGTGGTCACCGGCGCGGCGGAGACCGGCGGATTGCTCTCCGCGTCAACGGGCCAGTGGTCGGGTGCGCAGGCGACGTACACCTACCAATGGCAGCGCTGCGACGCGACGGGTGCATGCGTGGAGGTCACGGGCGCGGTCGACTCGACGTTCGCCCCGACCGCGGACGACCTCGGTTCGACGCTCGTCGTCTTCGTGACCGCGACGAACGGCGACGGGACGGCGACCTCGTCCTCCGCACCGACGGTTGTCGTCGCAGCGCCCGCGCCGGTCGCGCAGATCGCGCCTCCGAGCGCGCTCTCGTCCCCGATCGTCACGGGCAGCGCCGTCGCTGGGGAGACGCTCGGCGTCGACGACGGCATCTGGAGCAGCACGACGCTCGCTTTCAGCGTCCAGTGGCAGCGCTGCTCCGCTGCCGGCGACGCGTGCGTCGAGATCCCGGGAGCCGTGAAACCGACGTACACGCTCGGTCCGGAGGACGTCGGCTTCACGTTCAAGGTGGCCGTGACGGGGACCGACGCGCTCGGGAGCTCCACGGCCGTCTCGGCGGCGACCGCGGTCGTGAGCGCGGCTCCCGCCGCGCCCGCTCCGACGCCTCCGACGGAGCTCACCCCGCCCGTGCTCACCGGAACGGCGACGGCCGGCCAGACCTTGACCGCCGACGACGGCACCTGGAGCGGTGTCGTCGTCTCGCTGACCCGGCAATGGCAGCGCTGTCTCGCCGACGGCACCTGCGTCGACATCCCGGGCGCGGTCGCGTCCACGTACGTGCTGGGTGCGGGCGACGTCGGGTCGACAGTGCGCATCGTCGTGACCGCGACGGACGGTTCGGCAAGCGCGGCGGCGATGTCGGCTGCCACGAGCGTGGTCGTAGACGCGGCGCCGGCCACGGCGACGGTCACGGTCGACCCGGGCACGACGGGTGTAACAGGAAGCACCGGCGGTTCCGGCACCGGCGGCACCGGCGGCGGCCTGAGCGCGCCTCAGGCCCCGCCGACGAACCTGACGCTCCCGACGGCGGACGGGACACCCGTCGCGCAGTCGGATCTCACCGCGACACCCGGGACGTGGAAGGGCGACGACGCGCTGCAGTACGCCTACAGCTGGCAACGGTGCGACGCGACCGGAGGCGGGGTGTGCTCGCCGGTCGCATCGACGCAGACGTACACGCTCTCGAGCGCCGACGTCGGCTCGACGCTGCAGGTCCTCGTCACCGCGACGGACAACGACGCCCAGGTCGGGACCGCGACGTCGGCGCCCACGCCGCGCATCGCGCCGTACTCGCCGTCGGGCTTCTGGAGCTGGCAGCTCGGCCCGTACGCCGCGAATGTCGACGCCCAGTGGACGGCGGTCGCCGCAGCGCAGGCCAAGCCGCCTGCGATCGCGGTCGTCGATTCCGGCGTCGATCCGAACCTTCCGGGGCTCGACGGGACGGTCACCGACTCGGTCAGCCTGACGACGCTCCCGCAGCGGACGGCGGCCGACGGCTACGGCCACGGCAGCTTCGTCGCGCAGGTCGCCGCGGGCCATGCCAAGGGCAACGCGGGCGCCGCGCCGACGGCGTCGATCGTCTCCATCGACGTGATGGACGACGACGGGATGGCGCTCACGAGCGACGTCGTCGCCGCGGCGGACTGGATCTACACCCACAAGTCCGTGGACAACATCGGGGTCGCGAACTTCTCGCTGCTCGGATCCTCGCGGACCAGCGTCAACTTCGACCCGCTCGACCGCGCGATCGAGCAGCTCTGGCTGAGCGGCGTCGTCGTGGTGACGGCGGTCGGCAACTACGCGGTCAATGGCGCGGTGTCGGACGTCCCCTTCGCGCCCGCGAACGACCCGTTCGTGATCACCGTCGGCGCGAGCGATCCCGCTGACACTGCCTCGCCGAGCGACGACTTCGCCGCCCCGTGGTCGGCCTACGGTCACACGCCCGACGGGTTCGGGAAGCCCGAGCTCGGGGCCACCGGGCGCTACATCGTCGAGAACGTCCCGACAGATTCGACGCTGTACACGTCTCGCCCCGGCGCGGTCGTCGGGCCCGGGCGGATGCAGCTCTCGGGCACCTCGTTCGCCGCCCCGCTCGTCTCGGGCATCGCCGCCAACCTGCTCGCGCTCCATCCGACGTGGACGCCGGACAAGGTAAAGGGCGCGCTGATGCTGAGCGCCGCGCAGCCCAGCGCCGCCACGGGCTTCGCGCTCGGTGTCGGCGTGGTCGACGCGGCGGCCGCACTCGGGGTCGTCGACCCGCCGAACGCGAACGCCGCAATCGACCAGTTCGTCGTACCCGACCCAGCCGGCGGCGCCACGCCGATCTTCGACACCGCGAGCTGGGGTACGACCGCGCGGGCGGACGCGTCCTGGGGTACCGCGTCCTGGGGTACCGCCTCCTGGGGCACCGCCTCGTGGGGCACCGCCTCGTGGGGCACCGCCTACTGGTCGGCCGCCTCGTGGGGCACCGCCTCATGGGGCACCGCAGCGTGGGACGCTGCGTCCTGGGGCACGGCCTCGTGGGGCACGGCCTCATGGGGCACCGCGTCCTGGGGCACGGACAACGCGAACGCGGACGTGCGGCCGCTCGCGGCGTTCCCGGCGCGCTGGGCGCCCTAAACCGAACTGCTCGAATCTGGTTCCGCTGCGCGGAATCAGGTTCGGGCTACGAGCCGACGCGGACGACCGCGATGCCGGTCGGGATCCGGTTCGTCAGCCGCGCCGGAGTCGCGTTCGCCTCGGTCGCGCCGCCGGGGCGGGCGGCCGAGCGTGCGAATGTGATCACGTCGCTCTCCCAGAAACGGAGTGCGGTGCCGCGCGCGAGGTGGGGCAGCACGATCGTGAAGCGGCCGCGCGCGTCGGGCCAGGTCGCCGAGACGGGCTTCACCACGCCGTGCGGACCGAGGACGCCGACGAGCAGCCCTCGGTAGAAGGCGCCGGTGTCGGCCGACGAGCTCGGAAGCGGCAGCGACGAGCCGGACGACGGCAGCTTCACGTCCATCGTCGCGCTGCGGAGGCGCTTGAAGTTGACGTTCGCCGTGCCGGCGCTGAACGACGTCCGGCCGTAGGCGACCTGAACCTGCAGCGGGACGGGATCGCTCCCCTGCTCGTCCGACGCAGAGAAGAACGAGACGTAATGCCCGTTCGCATCGGACGGCAGCGAGAACGTCCAGAAGTCGCGGTCGAGCGTGCGCGTGACGACGGTCGCGCCCTGCAACGGCTTGCCGGAGGTGTCGGTGACCGTGCCCTGCAGCCGGTAGCTGAGGAGGACGACGCCGGGCGCGGCCGCACCGTCGCCACGGAGAGCGCGCCCCGTGACGCGGACGTTGCCGTTCGGCAGCGGCTTCGCGTGCAGCTCGACGAGCCTGTACGCGACCGAGATGCCGCCGCTCGCCGCGCGCAGCGCGCTCTGCTGAGCGGTGGTCAGCGCCGTGCCGCCGACGCGCGCGTGTGACGCGTCGACGACCCGCAGCGGGTGCCTGCGGGCGAGCGTCGAGTCGACGCGCGCGGTGAACCCGCCCTGCGCGTCGGTGGCGCGCGGAATGACGTAGCGGTCGACCGCGACGCGAGCGCCCTGAACCGGCTTGCCGCCGAGCAGGATCCGGCCGTTCACCGTCGCCTCGTTCGAGCTGCTCGCCCGCCAGAGCCCGAGCGTGACCGCACCGCCCTGGACGACGATCCGCGCCTTGGCGCCGGCGGCCGCGCGGGCCGCAGGCGCGGCGGCGGCGCGCGTAGGCGTCGCGGGAGCCTGCACGACGTGCGTGGGCTGCTGGGCGGAGGCGAGCTTGCGGCCGCCGTTCAGGGCGAACACCTGCAGCAGCGACGCAGTCCCGCCGTTCGACGAGGTGGGAGTGCCGCCGACGGTCACCGCTACGTACTCCTTGCCGCCGGCGGAGAAGACCGTTGGGCCGCTCGCGATCGGGCGCCCCGTCTGCGACGTCCACAACACCTTCCCGGTCTTGAGCGCGAACGCGCGCAGCAGCCCGTCACCGCCACCGGCGAAGCCGAGGCCGCTCGCGGTGACCGTCACCCCGCCGCGCTCAGGCTCCGGCGTGTCGAACTTCCAGACGCGTCGGCCGGTCGAGACGTCGATCGCGCTGATCGAGCCGTGGTCGTGCCAGTTCTGCAGCGCCGTGCCAAAGCTGCCGTTCTGGAGCCCGAGGTACACGTCGCCGAGCACGAACTTCCGCCGCTTCTGCGTCGGGGTGAGCTTCTGCTGGATCAGGACGGCGGCCGTCTCGGCCGCGGCATTGAAGACGTAGTTCGTCGCGGGGTCGTACGCGGCCGGCGAGTAGTTGAGCCCGCCGAGCGACGACGGGAACACCGTCACCGGCTGGCCGGGCCGCAGCGGGGGATGCTCGACGCGGTCGATCACCTTGACGCGCTCGTGGAACGGCTGCCCTGTCTTTGCGTCGAAGGCGAACCACACACCTTCCATCGTCGCGACCGAGACGACGCGGTGCGTCGAGCCGCCGACCTTCCCGGTGTAGACGAGCGGCGGTTGCGACACGTCGTACGCCCACTGGTTGCCGGCGAGCAGCTGCTGCCACCACTTCAGCTTCCCGGTGCGCAGGTCGACCGCGATCAGCGAGTCGGTCCTCGGGTCGACGCCGGGCCGGAGGCCGGGGAAGTACAGCGGCGTCGCCGAGCCGGTGCCGAAGTAGACGGTGTTCGTCGTCGTGTCGACCGTGACCGGCGTCCAGACTGCGCCGCCGCCGACGATGCGCGACGCGCGGCGCCAGGACTGGAGGTCGGGCGGCACGGTCCAGAAGGGGCTCGGCCAGGCGGGCTTCAGGTCGGGCGTGTACGCCATCACGAACCCGCGGATGCCGTACTCGGAGCCGGCGGCGCCGACGAGCAGCCGGTGATTCGCGCAGATCGGCGCGCTCGTCTCCGAGTAGCCGTAGTTGGTCGCGGCGTTCGGTACGTCCGACCTCAACGCCGTCACCGCGAGGACCTTCCCGTCGCTGGGCCGCAGGGCGACGAGCTTCATGTCCAGCTGCGAGATGATGAGCCGGCCGTCGCAGTACGCGAGCCCACGGTTCGCGACGATCCCGAAGTTCTTGAAGTACGCGCTGTTCGGCGGCTTGTACTGCCAGAGCACCTTGCCCGTCGCGCCGTCCAGCGCGAAGACGTTGTCGTCGTTCGTCGTCACGAAGAGCTTGCCGCCGATCGCGAGCGGGTACGACTGCTGGCCGCGCCGGACGTCCGGATCGACCTTCTGGAAGTCGACGGAGTAGACGCGCTCGAGCTGCGAGACGTTCGCGGGCGTGATCTCCGTCAACGGCGAGAGGCGGTTGTTGTCGGCGGTGCGCCCGAACGACGTCCAGTCGCCGGCCGCCAGGGCGGATCGGTGGACACCGGCGGCGAGCGACGCGGCGACGGGGATGGCGATTGCGAGGATGACGACGGCCGCGACGCAGAGTCTCCGCGTCACGGGCGCGCGGCTCTGTATGGCGTAGCTCTGGACGTCACGAACCAATCTTACGCGTACGTACGAATCAGGCGCAACCGGGGCCGGCGCAGCCGCAGCACCACGAGCACGACCGTGAGCAGGAGGGCGAGCGCCGCCGCGTACGGGGCGAGCGCCCGCGTCGTCGCGGAGGCCACTTCACGACGGACCGGCCCGACCGACGCGGCGCTGCGAAGCGCGGCTGCAGCGGAGTCGAGGACGCCTTCGTCGAACGCGCGGCCGCCGGAGACCTCGGCCAGCTGCCTCGCCTTCGCTGCCGCGGCCGGATCGGGTGCATAGCCGGCCTCGGGGGAGCCGTCCACGCCGAAGACGTGCTCGTTTCCCCCGCCGACCCGTACGACGAGCAAGCGACAGCCGCGCGGCCCGTCGAGCGCGCGCGCGACGTCCTCGGTCGCGTAGGAATGCGTCTCGCCGTCGGTGACGAGCACACAGGTACGGGTCTTCGCGGTGCGGTCGAAGAAGCCGTCGCGGGCCAGCGCGGTGAGCGCGGCGAAGCTCGTCGCGTTCGTGTTCACCTGCTGCGGCGGCGGCGACTCGAGCGCCACCGAGCGGCGCAGCGTCTCGTCGAACACGTCCGCAGCAGCGGTCGGGAAGAGGTACGGCAGCACGCGGTCGGTCAGTCCCGCGAGGCCGCTCGGGACGTCGGGCACGGCCGTGCGGAGGCGAACGACGGCGGCGCGCGCACGCGCAAGCCGCGTCGGGGAGCTGATGCTGCGAGCGGCCGCCATCGAACGCGAGACGTCGACGACGAACATCACCTGCGACTCGGTGCGGACGGTCCGGCGCTGGGCGTTTTTCAGCTCCGGCTGGGCGGCCGCGAGCCCGAGCAGCACACACACGCCGGCCGCAAGCGCGGCGGGCAGCACGAGCCGCTTCC
>JABFWJ010000425.1 GCA_013362295.1 Thermoleophilia bacterium | reverse complement strand
GCGAGCACGGCGACAGCACCGAGCTCGACTGCCGTCCGCAGCACTTCGCGCGGACGCTTCGGCCGCGGCGGGCGCTCTCTCCGCTCCTCCACGCGCGGAGTGGTAGCAGGAGCGATCGAGTTACGCAGGCAGCGCGACGGGCACGTCGTCCTGCGCGCCGTGACGCAGGCCGCGCGCCATCTTGCGCGCGTAGAGCCGCTCGTCGGCCGCCCGGTAGAGGGCGAGCGCGTTCTCGCCGTCCTGTGGATACGTCGCCCAGCCGAAGGTGACCTGCTCCCCGGCGTGGCGAAGCTGACTCTCGGTGGTGACCGCGAGGGAGCGAGCGTCCCTGCCGTCGAGGGCTGCGAGCACGGCGAACTCGTCCGCGCCGACCCGAGCCACCTCGTCGTCGGGCCGTTTCGCGGCGATCAGGCGGTCTGCGAGCCGCCGCAGGGCGTCGTCTCCCTCTTCACGGCTCTCCTGGTTGATGTGGCGCAGCTCGTCGATGTCACCCACGAGGAGGGCGAAGGGACCGCCAAGCGCGAGGCGGCGCTCGATCGCGGTTTGGAACACACGGGTGTTCGGCAACCCCGTGATCGAGTCGCGATTGGCCAGTCGCGAGAGCTCCGAGACGAGCGTCCGGTTGCGGTGGGCGAAGGCCCCGATCAGCGTGCCGATCGCGACGAATGTCGTGAGCCGGATCAACGTCTGCTCGACCTCCAGCGTGGACGGGAGGTGCGGGTTGACGACGATCCCGGTGTTGTAGAGGACCGCGGCGAGTCCCGCGGCGGCGGCCCCGAGCGAGGGCCCGCTCGTCAGCGCGACCAGCACGATCGGCACGTAGAAGAGGTGCCCGAGGCCGAGGCCGGGGCGCTCGAACTCGACGAACACGGCCGTGACCACGACGTACGAGACGGCAGCGAGGATGAGCATCGTCAGACGATGGCGCGCAGGGTCCATTGATCCCTTCATCGGCGTGCGCAGGGGATGCACCCCTCCCCCCTCCGGGGGAGTTGGCGCCTACGCCCCGATCTCGCGCAGCAGCGGCTTCGTGTCGAGAGGTTCGAACTCGAGCCGGCCCGCGATCTCCTCGCTCGACGGCTTCGTGCCCTCGCGGAAGAGCTCCGTCAGCAGCTCGCCCGTCGCCGGGTTGCGCCACCAGTCGTCGCCGACCTGGTCGAGGAGCCTGCTGCGCAGCTGCGCAGACCTGATCCACGCGCGCAGGTAGTCGGCCGAGTAGAAGCCGGCATCCATGTCGGAGAGGTAGTTGTCCCTCCGGTAGCGGATGCCGGTCGCCTCGGTCAGGCAGCGCTCGTAGACCTCGGCGTCGCCGCCGTCGACCGTGAAGCGCGACCAGAAGTCGAGCTCGAAGCGCAGCTTGGCCTCGTAGCGCCGGTACAGCAGCGCCTCGAGGAAGGTCGTCGCTTCGGCGTTCTCCTGCGCCTGCTCCGCCGAGAGCCCGAAGTACTGCTCGTGCCAGGCGGGCTCGCGCGTGATCGCCTCGATGATGTACGAGTAGATCTCGGTCAGGGCGTGGTCGCGCGAGATGCGGCGGAACACGTAGGGCAGCTCCGGGTCGCAGCCGGCGTAGTGCAGGGCATGACCCGCCTCGTGCAGGAACGCCTGGTAGTCGTGCAGTCCGCCCTGCGCGCGCGTGATCAGGTGGACGATCTTCGGCGGGTCGCTCGCGATCACGCACGCACGCGGCGACTTCTGCGGCCGGTCGTCGAGGTCGAGCTTGATGTTCGGCTGGGCGGGCATGTCGAACCCGAGCGCTTCGAGGGTCTGCAGGCAGATCGCGGTCGCGCGCTCCTTCGTGTACGTCGCCTCGAGCGGCGACAACCGGCGCATATACGCCGTGTGGTAGCTCGACGGCAGCTCCTCGCGGTCCTCGCCGAGCAGCTTCGTGAACCACCGCTCGCGGGCGGCCCGATAACGCTCCGTCGACTCGTCGCTGGCCGCCTTGAGCGCACGGGAAAGCTCGCGCAACGAGATGTCCTTCTCCTCCTCGTTCCGCTCCACCGCATCCGCGATGCCGGAGTACTCGGCGGCGAGATCCTCGGTCGCGCGCAGGAGATCGAGACGCTCGTCGTTGAACTTCGCGCTCGCCTCGGCCTGGATCAGTCCGAGCTCCTCGCGGTCCGCGTACGACGGAAGCACCGCGAGCTTCGCCTGCGCATTACGCAGCGGCATCGCCTCGCCCTGGAAGGTGACGCGCTCGGCGAGGAGCCGGTTCTCGAGCTCGTCCTCGCGCTCGGCGAGCTGGGACGAGATGAGGCCCGATTCACACGTCTTGCGCAGGCGGTACAGCAGCTCGCGCTCGTCGCCCGACGAGTCTTGCTCGGCCTCCTGCAGCGCGTCGAGCTGCTCGCGGCTGAAGAGGTCGGCGTAGCGGCGCACGATCTCCGCCTGCTCCGACACCTCCTTGTCGCCCACGCGCACCGCACGCCACTCCTCGGAGCGCTCGTAGAGATAGCGCTCGAGGCGCGCCTGGAACTCGGTCGCGCTCAGCACGGACGTTGCACTCATTGCACCTGTCTCCTCGGATCGCTCTGGGGCCTACGCGTCGGTCGGAACCCTAGCGAGCCGGCGCGCGGTCTCGACGAGCGTTTCCGGGACGAACGGCTTGCCGAGGATCGCATCCGCCTTGTCGCGGTAGTCGTCGATGTCGACCGACCCCGTCACGAGCACGACGGGAATGCCGGCGGCGCGTATCCTCGCCAGCAGGTCGTGGGTCTTCGTCCCGCGGAGGTTCACGTCGAGGAGCACGACGCCTGGGCGCGCCTCTGCGATCGCGGCCTCGGCCTCCGCAACCGTCCCTGCCTCCCGGACCTCGAACCCCTCGAGCTCGAGATTCACGCGGCAGAGCAGGCGCAGAGCGGGATCGTCGTCGACGAGCAGAGCGCTACCCACCGGCTCCTGCATCGGCCTTGAGCGTAGCTGTAGCATCGGGCACGTGCCGCGGACCGGCTCGCAGGAGCGCTACGCCGTCGAAGTCGGCGAGCTGTGGTCCTGGTTGTCGCCGACCCTGAAGGGCATCGACGAGCTCGGCGACGTCGACTCGCTGCGCCGGTTGCAGTACGCGCTGCACGTCGCGAGCGAGCACGCGTACGGCCTCGAGCCGCCCGAGGGCGCAGCCACGGCCCACGCGGAGCTCGCGGACGCCCTCGCCTGCGCCCGAGACGTGACGGGCGAGATCGCGGCCGGGTGCGCGCTCTTCGGCCCGGACGGCGTCCAGCCGCTGCTGCACGAGTGGCGCGGCGCGCTTTTCCGCGTCCGCCTCGCCCGCATGCGTCTCGCCACGCCCGGGGCGCCGTCGGAGCCCGAGCTTCCGCTCGACGACGGCATCGCGCGCCCGCTGGCGGCGTTCCTCCTCGCGCTCTGCGGCGCGCTCGCCTTCGTCGCCGGAGCGACGCTCGGATTGTGGCCGATCTGGTGTGCAGGCCTCGTCGCGGTCTGCGCCTCGATCGTCGCCTACCGGCCGTAAGGTAGGCCTGCCGTCCGTAACTCGCTGCGGCCGGGGGGCGTTTCAATTTTGAAAATGTTAAATCGCGGCCCCGCTCACCCCCCGGCGGACGCGCGCACAGGAAGTGCTCGGCGCAGCGATCGTTTCCTGCCGCGTCCAACGCTCCAGTTCCGCCTCAAGGCGTGGCGCATGTTCCAGCGCGCGCTCGACCCGCTCGCGCCGCCGAAGCCGCTCAGGCCGCCGGCGCGGCCGCGGCAGCGCTGAGGCGCTTCAGGGATTCGTCCCTGCCGAGCAACTCGAGGCTCTCGAACAGCCCGGGCGACACCTTCGAGCCCGTGACCGCCAGCCGGATCGGCTGAAACGCCTGGCGCGGTTTCTCGTCGAGCTCCTCGGCGAGCGCGCGCAGCGCCTCCTCGATCGCGGTCGCCTCCCACGGCTCCACCGCGGTCAGCCGCTCCTGGGCGGCGGCGAGCACACGCTCGTCGAGCCCGGAAGGCGGCTCGACGGGCTCGAAGAGGAAGCGCGCGAAGCCCGGGTACTGCGAGAACTTCTCGATCTTCTCCTGGACGAGCGGCGCGCTCGCGCGCACTCGCTCCTCGGGCCAGTCGATGCTCTGCTCGTGGAGCCACCTGATCAGGTCGTGGGCGTACTCGTCGGGCTGGAGGTTGCGCAGGTAGACCCCGTTCATCCAGTCGAGCTTCTTGTAGTCGAACGTCGCCGGCGACGGGACGACGCGGTCGAGCGAGAACCGGTCGATCAACTCCTTGCGCGACATGAGCGTCGTCTTGTCGTCGTAGCTCCAACCGAGCAGTGCCAGGAAGTTGAAGAGCGCGGCGGGCAGATAGCCCTCGTTGCGAAACTCGTCGAGGGCGACGGCGTTGCGCCGCTTCGACAGCTTGCGTCCGTCCTCGCCGTTGATGTTCGGCACGTGGGCGTACTGCGGGAGGTCGGCGCCGAGCGCGCGCAGAATGTTGATCTGCGTCGGGGTATTCGACACGTGGTCCTCGCCTCGGACTACATGGGTGATCTCGTCGGTGATGTCGTCGACGGGTGAGATGAAGTTGTAGGTCGGTCGCCCGTCCGAGCGGATGATCACCAGGTCGGACAGCAGCTCGTTCTTGAACTCGATCTCGCCGCGCACGATGTCGCGCCACGACACCGTGCCTTCTTTCGGCTGCCGGAAGCGGATCGCGCCCTCGTCCTCGTAGGCCTTGCCTTCGGAGAGCAGCTGCGCGGCGAGCTCGCGCGCCGTGTCTGCGGTGTCGAGCTGAAACCTCACGTCTCCGTCCCAGTCGATGCCGAGCCAGATCAGCGACTCCTTGATCTGGTCGACGGCCTCGGCGACCTCGCGGCTCGTGTCCGTGTTCTCGATGCGCAGCAGGATCTCGCCCCCCTCCCGGCGGGCGAAGAGCCAGTTGAAGAGGAAGGTGCGCACCCCGCCGATGTGGAGGAACCCGGTCGGGCTCGGGGCCATGCGAACTCTCACCGCCATGCGGTCTCTATCGTAGGCGCGCGGTGGAATTCGGCGCGCACGTCTCCTCCAGCGGCGGAATCGACACCGCGATCGACCGCATCCACGCGCTGGGCGGCGACTGCGTGCAGGTGTTCACGCAGAGCCCTCGGATGTGGCGCCCCACCGCTCACGCGCAGGAGGCGATCGAGCGGTTCCGAGCCAAGCGCGCGGAAGCGAAGATCGGCGGGGTCGTCTGCCACGCCTTGTACCTCGTCAATCTGGCCGCGCCGAACGACACGGTCTACGACAAGTCGGTGCAGACGATGCGCGCGACGGTCGACGTGGCGCGTGCGATTGAGGCCGAAGCCGTGATCTTCCACGTCGGCTCGCATCTCGGCGCCGGCTTCGAGGCAGGTCTCGAGCGGGTCTGCACAGCGCTGTCGCAGATTCTCGAGCACTGCGATGGCGGCACCTGGCTCTGCATGGAGAACTCCGCGGGGACTGGGTCGACGATCGGGCGCTCGCTCGACGAGCTCGGCGTGCTGCTCGAGCGCCTCGACCGTCATCCGCGCCTCGGGGTCTGTCTCGATTCGTGCCACCTCTACGCCTCGGGCTACGACGTCACGGACCCGAGCACGGTCGACGAGCTGGTCGCCGAGCTGGACGAGCGTGTCGGCCTCGATCGTCTCCGCGCGCTGCACATCAACGACAGCGCGGCGGAGCTCGGCTCGAACCGCGACCGGCACGCGAACGTCATGGAAGGGTTGATGGGCGAGAACCTCGGCGCCTTCCTCGCCCACCCGGCGTTCCAGCACCTCGGCGCCTACCTCGAGGTGCCCGGCGAGAACAAGAGCGGTCCGAACGCCGACGAGATCCGGAAGCTGCGCGAGCTGCACGCGCGTTGGACCGGATGAGGGCAGCACCTGTCCAAGAGCGTCACCACCGGGGTCAGACCCGGGTATCGGCCCGAGTGGCCGATGCTCCACTGCAGCCATGCGGCCTGGCCGGATCGCCACGTCTCGCCGGGCTCGCCTCGAAAGGCCACCCCCGGTGTCAGACGCAGGTCGTGTCCCTTGGGGACGGTGTGACGGATCGCCGCCCGGTGGCGTAGAACAGATGAGATGACGTTCGCACAGGCTGCCGAGGCCCACCTCGACGACGTCTACGGCTACCTCGCCTGGTTCACCGGCAACCGCGCTGCCGCGGACGATCTTGCCGGAGAGACGTTCGAGCGGGCCCTGCGGCTCTGGCACCGCTTCGATCCGGGACGCGGGTCCGCGCGGACCTGGCTCTGCCAGGTCGCCCGCACCGTTGCGCTCGACCACTTTCGCAGCGAGCGCCGCCGCACCGCGCGCGAGCAGCTCGCGGCCGTGCCGGAGCGGTTCGAGGAGCGCTTCGCCGAGGGGCTCGCCGCGGACCTGCAGGCCGCCCTCGGCGTGCTCACCGCCGGTGAGCGAGAGGTCGTCGTGCTCCGGGTCGTGCTCGACTTCGACGCGTCGACGGCCGCCGGCGTCCTCGGCATCTCCCCCACCAACTGCACGACGCGCCTGAATCGCGCGCTCAAGAAACTCGAGGAGGCTCTCAATGTCGCAGCGTGATCTCGCCGCCGAGCTGCGCGCCGCGCGCATCGCCGCACCGGCCGAGGTGCGCGAACGCGTGCGCCTGATCGCCGCTGCGGACGCGACACCCGGCCGCCGCTTCACGTGGCGCCGTGCACTCGTCGTCGCGCTGCCCGTCGCCGCTGCCATCGCTGCGGCGATCGTCTTCACTCGGCCGGAAGGCGAGCAGACGACCTTTCAACGCCAACGCACCGTAACGGCGACGGCCGAAAAGGGCGCGCTCTCCGGGCAGCGGTCGTTGGCGCCGCGGGCAGCCGTCGGTGGCGGCGTGACCTTGGCACCGCTCTCGGCCCCGTCCCGTCTCGAGCAGTTCGAAGCGACGTTGTCGCTGCGCGTCCCGACGACGGACGGCGTTTCCTCCGCGATGCAGCGCGCGCTGCGCATCGCACGCTCATACGGCGGGTATCCGGTGTATGTCGACGCGGGCTCGCAGGCGAAGCGCGCGTCGGCCGACCTGACGCTGAAGGTTCCGCGAGCACACGTGCGCGAGGCGATGACGCGACTCTCCGCACTCGGGACGATCACCGCCGAGCATCTCGACGTGCAGGACGTCACGGCGGGCGTCAACGAGACCGATCGCACGATCGCCCGCCTGCAGCGCCGGCTTGCCGAGCTGCGCAAGCAGGAGCAGACGCCCGCGGTACAGCGCAAGGTCGCGCAGCTCACGGCGAGCGTCGTACGGCTGCAACGGCAGCGGGCGACAACGGTGCGCAATGCGCACTTCGCGACGATCAACCTGCATCTCGCGACGCCGGCCCGCGCGGCAATCCACCACCGGGTGCACCACGGCCCGCTGCACCGGCTCGGCACAGCGCTCATGTGGCTCGGCATCGGCGCGATCTACGTGCTCGTGCTCGGCACGCCGGTTCTGCTCGCGGCCGTGCTGCTCTGGTTCGCGGTGCGCGCCCTGCGCAGGTGGCGCGAGGACGCCTTACTCAGTCAGCACTGAAGCTCAGTCGGAACTGAGCTGTGCGAAGACGCGGAACGTCGGCCTGCCGACCGGGAGCTCGTAGAACTCGGGATTGACGCACCCGACGTCGTCCGAGCGTGACTGGTACGTCGGCTCGACCTCCGCCTTGCACATCGGCAGCGGCCGGCGCACGGCGCGGATCGCACCGAAGCCCGGCTTGCGCGCCTCGGCCGCGCGGAGCATGTCGATGTCGATCTCGACCTCGTATACCTTCTGCATGCACCCGACGTACGTGTGGCCCCAGCCCTCGTACGAATAGACGAAGGGACACGCGCGGGCGAGACATGCGCCGGGATAGACGACCTTGTCGCAATGCACGGCGCAGCGGCGGCACTCCATCTCGTCCTGGGGACGAAGTGGCAGCGCCGGTGCGGCTGTCTGCTCTGGCGTCATACCGGCATTGTCCGAACGGTTGCGGACGACCGCAAGACTTGACTTTCGGCGCTCAGAGCGCTAATCGCCCGACCAGGTTCAGGACGTCCATCGGCGTGAACGCCAGGAAATCCGGCTCGATGCTCGGAGTGTCGTCTGCGCGGAACCACAGTGCTTGAACGGTAGTCATGCCCACACGGGCTGCGCCCTGCACATCAGTGTCGAGGCGGTCTCCGACGAAGATCGCGTTCTCGGGCTCGACCCCGAGCCGGTCGAGCGCGTACAGGAAAATCTCCGGCTGTGGTTTGAGTGCGCCGACCTCCTCCGAGAACACGAGGACGTCGAGCCGGTCGGCGAGCCCGAACGCCACGGCGTCGGCCCGGAGCACGCGTCCCGTGTCGGGCCACGAGTTCGCGACGACGCCGGTCTTGATCCCGCGGCCGCGCAGCGCGTCGAGCAGCGCCGGCGCCGCGCCGAGCAC
>JABFWJ010000498.1 GCA_013362295.1 Thermoleophilia bacterium | reverse complement strand
GCGCGCGGGCCGCTCGGTCTCGGAACCGACTTCGAGTCGATTCGCGACTACGAGCCGGATGACGACGTCCGGCAGGTGAACTGGCTGACGACGCAGCGGCTCGGGAGGCCGATGTCGAACCAGTACCGGCTCGAGACCGACCGCGACGTCATCTGCCTCGTCGACTGCGGCCGGCTGATGGCCGCACCCCTTCGAGATCGCACGCGCCTCGACGCTGCGATCGACGCGGCCGTCGCCGTCGCGTCGGTGGCCGACGCGGTCTCGGACCGCTGCGGGACGATCGCTTTCGACAGCGAGCTGAAGCGGCGCGTGGCGCCGCGGCGGGCCGGCGGGCGCGCCGTCGCGCAGGCGCTGTTCGATCTCGAGCCCGTCTCCGTCGACAGCGACTACGGCGGTGCATTCGCCGCTGTCGGCGAGGCGAAGCGCGCCTGGGTGGTGCTCTTCACCGACCTGCTCGAGGAGGCGGCGGCCCGCCCGCTGCTCGAGGCGCTCCCGTCGCTCGCCCGGCGGCACTCCGTCGCAGTCGCATCGGCGATCGACCTCGACATCGAGGCCCTGCTCGAACGGCCGCCGCGCGACCGCACCGACGTCTACCGGACGGCGGTCGCGCTCGATGTCAGCCGTGCGCGAGCCGGCGTCGCTGCGGCCCTCCGGCGGCGCGGCGTCGACGTCGTGGAGGCGCCGGCGCCGCAGCTCGGCGCCGCCTGCGTCAGGGCATACCTGCGCTCGAAGGCCCGGGCTCGGCTGTAGCCCCGCGGCCCAGCGCGAGCACGAGGGCCCAGTACGCGCCGGCCGCCCCGATCCCGATCGCGAGCACGGCGGAAAGCCCGAGGCCGGCGGGTGTCAGAAATCCCTCGATGAGACCGGCCGCGACGAGCCACGGCGCGGTCCCGAGCACGACCTTGATCGCCTCGCGCGCGCGGCGTCCGAGCGCGGTGGTGCGGCGGAGCCGGCCCGGCTCGACGAGCGCCCAGCCCATCCAGAGCCCAGCCGCCCCCGCGACGACGATGCACGAGAGCTCGAGCACGCCGTGCGCCGTCACGAGCTCGAAGAAGACGCGGCCGTTGCCGCTCCCGACGGCGAGGCCGCCGACGACGCCGAGCAGCACGCCGTTCGCGATCAGCAGCAACGCCGTGCCGACCCCGGCGGCGATACCCCCGGCGAACGCGAGGAGCGTGACGCGGATGTTGTTCGTGAAGATCTTCCCGGAGATGCCTGTTCGCTCGTCGCCGGACAGGTGCAGGTCGGCGCCGTGCGGCCGGCGGTGCGTCACCGACTGATACGCCCCGGGTGCGACGCCCGCCGCCGCCCCGGGATCGCGGTCGGCCCAGACGCCGCTGAGCGCGCACGGCCCGAAGAGCAGGACGGCCGCGATCGCGAGCTGCAGCTTCAGTGCGCGCACCGCACGCCAGTAGTCGCGCGTGACGAACGTGCGCAGCGAATCGCGCCGGGTCGGTGCGTCATAGACGAGGTGACGTGCGCGGCCGACGCGCTGCTCGAGGCGCAACGTCACCGGGTCGCCGGGCCAGCGTGTACGGGCGAGCGCCAGGTCGGCGGCGGCAGCGCGGTACAGCTCGCCGAGACGACGGACCTGGGCGGCACCCAGGCGCTCGGGCCGCCGGCCCGCGTCGTCGAGGAGCGCGTCGAGGTCGTTCCACGCGTCACCGCGCTCTTGGGTGAAACGTTCTAGGTTCACGGCATGGAGTACGACGACGTCCTGACGATCGCGACCCCGGAGGGCGTCGAGCTGCACCTCACCCTCGCAGGCCCCGCCTCACGCTTCGTGTCGGCCATCGTCGACATTCTGATCCAGGCCGCGTTGCTGATCTGCATTGCGATCGTGCTCGGGATCGCCGGGACCGGCAGCGGGCTCTCGAGCGGCGTCGCCGTGCTGCTCTGGGCGGTGATCAGCTTCGCGCTGATCACGTTCTACGACGTCTTCTTCGAGGTCTTCCGCTCCGGTCGGACGCCGGGGAAGCGCTTGAACGGACTGCGCGTCGTGCGTGTCGAGGGGCATCCGGTCAACTTCCTCACGAGCGCGATCCGGAACGTCATCCGTCCGATCGACTTCCTGCCGAGCATGTACCTCCTCGGGGCGGCGGTGATCCTCGCCACCCGCAAGAACCAGCGCATCGGAGACGTGATCGCCGGCACGCTCGTCGTGCGCGAGCGCGTGACCGTGCGCACGCCGGACGTGATCCGTACCGTTCCGTCACGCGTCGCGGTCCCGCAGGGGGCCTGGGACACGAGCGGGATCACGCAGGAAGAGCTGGCGACGGTGCGCCAGTTCCTCGAGCGCCGGCAGGAGATCGACGGCGGGTCGAGGACCGAGCTCGCGACGACCCTCGCCGAGCGGCTGCGGCCGAAGGTGACCGGCGCGCCTGCCGACCTGCGCGGCGAGCAGTTCCTCGTCGCGCTCGTGGCCGCCAAGTCCGGCCGGTGAACGACGTTCGGGCCTCGGGGCTCGCGCTGATCGCCGGGGGGACGGTGCTGGCGGCGAGCGGTTCGCATTCGCCCCTCACGTGCCCGTTGCGCGCGCTGACCGGCATCCCGTGTCCGCTGTGCGGGATGACGACGAGCGTCGAGGAGACGTTCCACGGCCACCTCGGAGCAGCGCTCGCCGCGAACCCCGCCGGGGTGCTCGCCGTCGCGCTCGCGTTCGCCGTCCAGCTCGTGCGCACTCCCACCATCAAGGTGCCGGGGCTGGTTCAGATCTCGGTCGGTGCGGGGATGTGGGTGTTCGAGCTGCACCGCTTTGGAGTCGTCTAGGAAGGGAGGCAGGCGTGCCCAGTCCATCCGGTCCGCGCGCGGGATTCTGGCGCCGGTTCGCCGCAGCACTGCTCGACGGGATCATCGTCGGCATCATCTACGTGATCCTCGCGGCCGTCCTCGGCCGTTCCGCCGCCTACGGGCTGGCGATCCTCGTCTCGCTCGCATACTTCACCTACTTCGAAGGCAGTGAGAACGGCCAGACGCTCGGGAAGCGGGCGCTCGGGATCCGCGTCATCGACTTCGGAGGCGGCGGCTCGATCGGCTACGGCCGGGCGTTCATCAGGTGGATCGGCCGCATCGTCTCCGAGCTCCCGATCCTGCTCGGCTACCTGTGGATGCTCTGGGACAAGGAGCGCCAGACGTGGCACGACAAGTTCGCGAACGCCGTTGTCGTGCCGGTCTCCGCCTACCCGACGAGCTGAGACGTCAGGCGGCGGTGGAGGCCCAGTCGCCGTAGAGGGATGTGTAGAGCCCCGGGCGGGCGATCAGCTCGTCGTGCGTTCCCTGCTCGACGACCTGGCCGTGCTCCAGCACGACGATCAGGTCGGCGTCGCGGATCGTCGAAAGGCGGTGCGCGATGATGAACGCCGTGCGCCCGTGGAGGAGCCGTCGCAGCGCACGCTCGATCTTGCGCTCGGTGCCGATGTCCACCGAGCTCGTCGCCTCGTCGAGGATCAGGATGCGCGGGTCGGCCAGCAGCGCACGTGCGAAGGCGAGCAGCTGCCGCTGGCCGAGGGAGAGCCGCGAGCCGCGCTCGCCGAGCTGCGTCCGGTAGCCGTTCTCGAGCCGCTCGATGAACTCGTCGGCGCCGACGGCGCGCGCGGCAGCGACGACCTCGTCGTGGCCGGCCCCCGGGCGGCCGAAGGCGATGTTCTCCGCCGCCGTCCCTGCGAACAGGAAGCCTTCCTGCGGGACGATCCCGAGCTGCCTGCGTAGCGACGACTGCGAGACGCTGCGCAGGTCGACTCCGTCGATCGTGATGCGGCCCTCCGTGGGGTCGTAGAAACGCGCGAGCAGCTTGGCGATCGTCGACTTGCCGGCGCCGGTGTGCCCGACGAGCGCCACGGTCGTCCCGGCCGGGACGTCGAGGTCGAGCCCGTGCAGCACCTCGGGGCCGCGGCCGTACGCAAAGCGGACGTCCTCGAACGCGACGTGGCCCGCGGCATCGGCGAGCTCGACCGCCGATCCCGCATCGAGCACCTCGGGCTCCTCGTCGAGGAGGTCGGTGATCTTGTCGAGCGCCGCGACCGCGGAGAGGAACGTGTTGTAGAGCTGCGACAGCTGCTGGACCGGGTCGAAGAAGTTCGAGAGGTAGCCGAGGAACGCGACGAGGATCCCGATCGAGACGTGGCCGTGGAACGCGAGCCAGCCGCCGTACCCGAGCACGACCGCCGTCGCGGCGGACGAGAGGAAGTCGACGACCGGGAAGTAGACGCCGTTCAGGACGACCGTGTCCATGTTCGAGGCGCGATAGCGGCTGCTCACGCTGCGAAAGTTCTCGCGCGCAGCCGGCTCGCGGGTGAACGACTGCAGCACGCGCATCCCGGCGATGTCCTCGGCCAGCGTCGCCGTCACGGCACCGAGCGACTCGCGAACGCGGCGGTAGGCGCGGCCGGAGCGCTTGCGGAACAACGCGGTCGCGACTGCCATCGCGGGCATCACGACGAGCGTCGCCAGCGCAAGCCGCCAGTCGAGGAAGAAGAGGATGACGGCCGTCCCGACCAGCGTGAGCGAGTTCTGGACGAGCGACGTGACGCCGTCGGTGACCAGCTGGTCGAGGGCTTCGACGTCGTTCGTCAGCCGGCTGATGATCACGCCCGCTCGGTTCCGCTCGTAGAACCCGAGCGAGAGCCGCTGCAGGTGACGGAAGAGGAGGTTGCGGAGGTCGGCGAGCATCCGCTCGCCGGTCCAGCCCGTGTAGTAGGTCTGCGCGTACGAGAAGACGATCGAGAGCGCGCCGGCCCCGACGAACGCGACGACGAACCAACCGAGCAGGCTCGTGTCGTGGCGCTTGACCTCGTCGACCGTGCGCCCGACGAGGTACGGCGGTGCGAGCGCGACCGCGGTCGCGCCGAGCAGCGAGACGATCGCAAGCGCGGTCCGGGCCTTGTACGGGCGCGCGAGCCAGTACAGCGCCTTCAGCCGCCGCTTCGTCTGTTGCCACGACCAGTCGTCGACCTCCGCGCGCCCTCCGCGCATCAGATGGCCGCCCGGTTGATGGACCCGCATCTACGCGACGCCCTCGGTGAACACGCGGTCGAGGAGGCCGTGCTCGTAGATCTCGCGGTAGACGTCGTTCGTCGTGGCCAGGTCGTCGTGGCGGCCGCGCGCCACGACGCGGCCGTCCTCGAGCACGACGATCTCGTCGGCGAGCGCGATCGTCGACAGGCGGTGGGCGATGATGATCGTCGTCCGGCCGCGCATCGCCTCGCGCAGCCCCTCACGGATCTTCGCCTCCGTCGTCGCGTCGACGGACGCCGTCGCGTCGTCGAGGATGAGGATGCGGGGGTCGACGAGCAGGGCGCGCGCGATCGCGATGCGCTGGCGCTGGCCGCCGGAGAGCGTGATTCCGCGCTCGCCGATCACGGTGTCGTATCCGTCGGGGAGCGCAGCGATGAACTCGTGCGCCTGCGCCAGCTCGGCCGCGCGCTGCACCTCCTCGGCGGACGCCTCGGGACGGCCGAACGCGATGTTCTCGCGCACGGTCGCCGAGAACAGAAACGGATCCTGCGCGATCACGCCGATCTCGCGGCGCAGCGATGCGAGCGCCAGCGTGCGGACGTCCTGCCCGTCGATCGCGACGCTGCCGGACTGCACGTCGTAGAAGCGCGGCACGAGCGATGCGAGCGTCGTCTTGCCCGCGCCCGTGTGGCCGATCAGCGCGACGACCTTGCCCGGGTCGAGCTCGAGCTCGATCTCGTGCAGGACGGGCCGGTCCGGGTCGTAGCCGAAGGTCGTGCCCCCGAACGTGACCCTGCCCGGCCCGGGTGCGAGCGGTCGGGCGTCGGGCGCATCGTGGATCTCCTCCGGCTCGTCGATCACCTGGAAGATGCGCTCACCCGACGCCGTCGCGCGCTGTGCCTGCCCGATCCACATGCCGAGCGCGCGCAGCGGCATGATCAACATTGCGAGGTAGAGGTTGAAGCGCACGAAGCTCGCGACGGAGAGCGAACCGTTCGCGACCATGCGCCCGCCGACGAGCAGGACGGCGGCCTGCGCGAGGAGCGGCAGGAAGCTGAGCATCGGGATGTAGAACGCGCGCTGCCGGTTCGCCTGCACGCTCAGCTGGAAGACCTCCTCGGAGCTGCGCTCGAACTTCCGCTGCTGTTCGTCCTCCTGTGCGAAGGCCTTCACGACGTGGACACCGACGATGTTCTCCTCGGCGACCGTCGCGACGTCGGCCATCTTCTGCTGCACCTCGCGCAGCAGCGGGTGCGAGACGTGGCTGTAGCGGTAGGCGACCGCGATCAGCGCGGGGGAGATCGCGACGGCGATCAACGCGAGCTTCCACGAGATCAGGAACACGACGAACCCGACGCCGACCACCGTGAACACGTGCTGGAAGAAGAAGATCAGGCCGTAGCCGAGGAAGAAGCGGACGCCCTGGAGATCGACGGTCGCGCGGCTCATCAGCTGCCCAGTCTGGTGCCGGTCGTAGAAGCCGAACGACAGGCGGACGAGCTTCGCGTAGACCGCGGTACGCATGTCCAGCTCGACGTCGAGCGCCTGCTTGCCTGCGATCAGCCGGCGGCCGGACATCATGAGCGCGCGTACCGCGCCGAGCGCGAGGATCTCCGCGACGAGCCACGGCAGCCGGTGACGCTCGTGATGGACGAGCGCGGCGGCGACGGAGCCGGTCAGGAAGATGCCGATCAGGCCGGCGGCCTGCTGGCCGACGGCCAGCAGCACCGACACGATCATCGACCAGGTGTACGGACGAAGGAAGCCGAGGAGCCGTAAGAAGGTGGTGCGGTAGCGCGGTGCCTCGGTCACGCGTGGAGGGTACCGAGCGTCAGAAACGTGCCAGCTCGGCGCGGATCAGCTCGACGGCGGCGGCGACACGCTCGCGGTTCGCGGGCACGTTCAGCCAGCTGCTTGCGCCCGACGGATGAGGGAGCGGGATCGCGACCGCCTCGCCCCGCTCGTAGCGGACGCCGACGCACTCGCTCACGCTCTTCACGCCGAGCAGCCGCCGCGCAGCGAGCCCGCCGACCGTGACGATCAGATGCGGGTGGAGGAGCCTCAGCTCGTGGTCGCGCCAGAACTCGCACAGTTCTTGCTCGGCCGGGGTCGGCGTGCGGTCGCCGCGACCCGACGGCGCCCTGCCGGGATAGCAGCGCGTGACCGACGCGCAGTAGAACGTCTCGTAGAACTGGTCCTCTTCCATGGCAAGCCAGCGGCGCAGCGTCTGACCCGCGCGCCCGCGCCACGGTCGCCGCTCCTGCCCCTCGACGATCCCCGGCGCCTGCCCGAACATGTACGCGCGCCGGCTCTCGCCCGGCGCGATCACCGGCAGCGACTCGAGGGGATAGCCCGCCTCGACGCACGCGCGGCAGACGGCCTCGTCGCGCTTCAACGAGGCGAGCGAGCGGTACGTCGACCTCCGTCGCGTCATCCGGAGCGCACGACGACGAAGTACCGCTCCTCGAGGAGCACGTCGCCGCCGCCCAGCTCCGCGACGAGCTGCGGGCCCGTGAAGTCCTCCCAGCGCGAGCCGTCGTTGAGCACGCGCGGCGACATGTGCTCGTCGATCCCGCTGTGCGCGCGCGAGGCGTCGACGAGCACGAGCTCCCGCGCCACGCGGCGGGCCTCGCGGAGAAAGCGCTTGCGCTCCGCCGGCTCGAGGTGCCCGTAGAAGTGCCCGCTGAAGACGCGGTCGAACGTGCCGTCCGGGAACGGCAGGTCGAGCGCGTCGCCCTCCACGAAAGTGGCGTTCGGCGCCTGTCGGGCGGCAACGTCGAGCATGCGCGCGCTCTGGTCGAGCCCGACGACGTCGCCGTGCAGGTGACGCGTGAGGAAGCCCGTGCCGCACGCCACGTCGAGGGTGCGCGCGGCAGGCAGCGCGCGGACGACGGCCACGAGTTGCTCGAGCTCGGCCTCCCAGCCCGGGCGATCGCGCTCCGCGAAGAGACCGTGGCCGCGGTACCAGTCGTCGTACTCGGGCGCCCGCGTGTCGTAGTACTCCTTCACGGCCTCCTAGAGTACGGCCCGTGCTCCCGCTCGAGTCGGTACCCAACTTCAGCGAGGGCCGCGACGCTGCGACGATCGAGGCGATCGGAGACGCGCTGAGCGCTCACGCGACGCTGCTCGACGTGCACGCGGACGCCGACCACAACCGGTCGGTGTTCACGCTCGTCGGCTCGGAGCGCGAGCTCGCCGACGCGCTCCTCGCCGGCATTCGGGTCGCCTCGGAGCGGATCGACCTGCGCGGCCACGACGGTGCGCATCCCCGCATCGGGGCCGCCGACGTCGTGCCGCTCGTCCCGCTCCGGCCCGACGACCTGGAGCGCGCGCGTGCCGCCGCCGCGGTCGTCGGCGACCGGATCGGCATCGAGCTCGGGCTGCCCGTCTTCGTGTACGCG
>JABFWJ010000050.1 GCA_013362295.1 Thermoleophilia bacterium | reverse complement strand
CTTGCCGCCTGGTGCGTCCATGCGGACGCGCTCCTTCGCACCGAATGCCTTCTTGGAGGACTCGATCGCGGCGCTCGCGTCGTCGACGGCGAGGTACGGAGTGACGGTGTGGTACCCCTCGGGAACCGGCTTGACAGCCACGGTCTTCACCTCCTTGTCGCGTTGACGTGAGCGACCCTACAGCCCATTCCCGTCACCTTCTGTCGCCTTTGTGGAATAGGCTCGCCGCGTGCGCGCCACGCGTCTCGTGTCCTTCCTGCTCGTCCTGCAGACGCGGGGGCAGATGACGGCGGTCGAGCTCGCCCGGCGCCTCGAGGTCTCCGAGCGGACCGTGCAGCGAGACGCGCTCGCGCTTGCCGCCGCCGGCGTCCCGATTGTGTCCGTGCGCGGCCCGTCGGGGGGCTACCGGCTCGGACGCGGCTACCGCACGAAGCTGACCGGGCTCGACGCCGCGGAGGCAGAGGCGCTCTTCGTCGGCCCTGCCTCGGAGCTCGGGCTCGGTCGCGAGCTGGCTGCGGCCCGGCTCAAGCTCCTCGCCTCGATGCCCGCCGAGCTCCAGGAGCGCGCCGACCGCGCCACGCGACTCTTCCACCTCGACACGCGCGGCTGGTTTCGCGAGCAGGACCGCGTCCCGCACCTTTCCGTCATTGCGGGGGCGCTCTGGCGAGGCAACCGCCTCGACATCCGCTATCGCGAGGGCGCGCAGGTCGTGTCGCGCCGGCTCGATCCGCTCGGCCTCGTGCTCAAGGCTGGAGTCTGGTACCTCCTTGCCCTGCGTCGGGGAGAAGAGCGCGTCTACCGGGTCTCGCGGGTCGTCTCAGCCAGCGGGCGGGCCGAGCCGGCTGCGCGCCCGGCGGACTTCGACCTCGCGGGCGCCTGGGCTTGTCGCTCGGAGGCGTTCGAGAGAAGCCGTGTGCAGGTCGAGGTCACGGTCCGCGTCCCGCGGAGCCAGGTGCGTTACCTCCGCGGGGCTCGTGTCGTCGAGGACGGGGAGCGGGCGACCGTCGTGGCGCAGTTCGACGGGCTCGACCACGCCTTCCGCAGCCTGCTCGCATACGGCGCGCTGGCCGAGGTGCTCGCGCCGAACGAGTTGCGCGAGCGCATCGCGGCCGCCGCCGCCGAGACCGTCGCGCTCTACGCGACAGCGGACTAGGTCGCCGACCGCGCCGTCAGGCCGCGCTCTCGTCCTGGTGCGCCTCGAAGAGGCGAATCGTGACGTCTGCGTGGCCGCGCCAGCCCCTCCCGAAGCTGTATCGCGATCCGAGCGCACGTTCGATGATCTCCTCGAGATGCTCCTCGCCGAGGTAGGTGCCGCGCCGGTATGGGCGAACCTGGAGCTCGCCCGTGTAGCGAATCTCCGTCAGAGGTGTCTTCATCGCTTCTCGGCACTACGCTAGCTCGCGTCACGCCCTCGCCAGCGAACCTATCGGAAAATCCTCGCCCCGGAAGAGTGCGTCGAGCACGACGTTGACGGCCCAGACGATGATCGTCGCCCAGACGTAGTTCCAGAAGCCGTCGATGTTGAAGCCGCCGATGATCAGGTCGGTCAGCCACAGCATCAGCATCGAGACGAAGAACCACGCGATGCCGAACGTCACGATCGCGAGCGGCAAGGTCAACAGCTTGAGGATCGGCTTGAGGATCGTGTTCAGCACGCCGAACGCGAGCGCCGCCCAGATCAACGTCCATGCCGAGCCGTTGAAGCTGACGCCGCTCAGGATCCAGCCGGCAACGCCGAGGACGACCGCGTTCGACGCCCACGATACGAGCAGCCATCTGATCATGAGTGCAGGATGACGGGCGCGACGGCTTCCGGTCAAGCCGCGAGAGCGATCCACGACGTAGCCGCCGACAAGCCGGCTTACCCCGACACCGGCCGCATTTCTCCGCGCAGCCGCGAGCGACCTCTGCGTAGTACGCCTCCGCGACCGACCGCGCGTCCGCCTGCACGCTCGCGATTCAATCACCGGCATCCGACGCACGCAAAGCTGCCGTGTCCAGTTGCGTGAGGAGCGTCGCGGCAAGCACGACCGGTACGCCGATGACGAGCCACATGCTCGCGTAGCCGTTCGTCGAGCTGAAGAGCGAGCGAGAAAGCCCGATCACGGTCCCGACCGCGATCGGCCCGAGGACGACCCCGAGTCCGCGGGAGAAGTCCAGCAGGCCGGCGGCAGCTCCTTCGCTTCCCGTCGGCGCAAGCGTGAACGCCAGCGCCTGCGGGAGCGTCAGCACGATCGCACCGGCCAGCGCGATGAACGGAAGCCCGACGAGGAGCGGAGGGAGCGTGCGCGGCACAGCGCCGATCAAGAGACCGACGCCGTAGACGAGGCTCGTGAGCCGCAGAACGCGCACGAGTCCGTAGCGGTTTGCGAGCCAACCGGCCAGCGGCGCACCGGCGACATACGTGACGGCGACCACCGCGATGACCGCCGAGGCGACGGCCGACGTATGGCCGAGGCCGCGGACGACGTAGAGGACGATGAAGCTCTTCAGGCCTGCGAAGCTGAACTCCCAGAGCGCATTGACGACTGCGAACAGGCGCATGTTTCGGTCGCGCAGGAGGAATCCGGGCATCGAGGCCGGGCGATACGGGAGAATCGTGTCGCGGCAGCGGCTCTGCAGCCGAAAGACGGGGAGCAAGGCGATCGTGGTCGCAACGAGGATCCCCGCCGCAAGCAGGAAGGGGAGCGGCGCCCAGAATCCGAGCAGGAGACCACCGGCGAGCAGTGCAAGCCCTAGCCCCGCGCCTCGCGCAACCGCCTGCCCCGCCTGCGCGCGCGCGAACAGCGCGCGCGGCAGGAGGTCGGGAAAGAGTGCGCGGTAGGGCGGGTAGTAGGCGTAGTAGCCGACGAAGAAGGCGAGCGTCGCCGCCCCGGCGATCCCGATCGTGGCACCGAACGGGAACACGACGAGCCCCACGGCGGCGAGCGGAGCCCCCGCCAGCACGAACGGCAGACGCCGGCCGAGCGGCGACGGCGGCAGCCGATCGGAGAGCAGACCCGCTGCGAGCGGGACGACGAGCGCAAAGGCACCCTCGCCGCCGATCAGGGCGCCGACCGACGTCGGTGAGTCGACGAGACGGATCAGGATCACCGGCCCGTAGGTGGTCAGGACCGAGATCGCGAACGCAAGCCCGAACGTCGGCAGGTCGAGAAGAACCAGCAGCGGTCGCACCTGCTCAACCGGCGCTCCTTCGCGCGGAAGCTGCACGCGCCAGCGCTGACCGTGGCAATCGTGACCGTCAGTGAGCCGGTCGACGAGCGAGTCGGAGACGTCGAGCCTTCTCTTCACGGCCTCCCGCCTTCACGCCCCTGCGCGCGTGCCGCGGCAGCCGCCGTCGCGACGTCCCGCGGATACGTCTCGAGCGCCTCGAAAAGGAAGTACGCACTCGCTCCAAGCGGAAGCAGCATCAGGACGAACGTCCACTGCAGAGCGGAGCGTCCGCCCCCGAACACGTAATCGGACACGCCGCCGAACACCACCGGCGCGATCGCCTGCGCGAGCGTGCGCAGAAGCGTTCGCACCCCCTCGGCGCGTCCCCAGAGCAGGGGAACCATGATGTCGAGACGGGCCGCGTCGAGGGGTGGATTCTGTGCGGACAACGCCAGAGCGGCGGCCGTGATGTAGGGAAGTGCCGAGACGGCGCTGCGGGTGAAGATCGCCGGGACGAAGAGCGCTACGGCCGCCGTGGCCGCGAGCGCGCTGACGAGGATCCTGCCCGAGAGGTAGCCGCGGTGCAGCAGGAAGTCGCCGAGCGCGCCGCCGGCCAGGACGCCGATGACCCCACCGGCTCCAACCACGAGCAGCACGAGGGTGCCGAGCGCTTGGTCGATTCTGTACTGACGCGTGACGAACTCGACGCCGAAGGTCTGGATGCCGGCCAGGAAGAAATAGCCGCCTGCGCTCGAGACGATCAGGATGACATTCGTCCTGACTCGGAGGATGTAGCGCGTCGCGGCGAGCACGTTCATGCGACGAGGATCACCGGGCGCGGCGAGTTCGGGATCGGGTTCGACGCCGCGCTCGCTCGCGAGCCGCTGCGCGTCGGTGGCCTGATCGTCGCCGTCCGCCACCCGCACCTCGGAGGGCTCCGCGCCGTCGGCGACCAGCGGAGCAAGCCCGCCGCGTGCCGGCTCGGGCAGACGGAAGACGAGCCAGGCCAGGATGAACGCCGGCAGCGCCAGGATCACGAAGGCCGCGCGCCAGGACAGTGCGGCGATGTCTCCCGTGACAGCGAAGCCGACGCCTGCGCCGACAAGCTCTCCCGCGAGGATGTAGCCGTAGATGCGCCCGCGCTCCGACGGTGCGAAGTAGTCGCCGACCAGTGACGCGACCACCGGTCCTGCCGCAGCCGTGACCGCTCCGAGGAAGAGGCGCGTCACGAGCAGCTCGTCGAAGTTCGAGACGGTTGCACTCCAGACCATCGCACCGCCCCAGAACACGATCGCGGCGCCGAGCATCCACGTTCGGCGCACCCGATCGGCGAGGACGCCGAACGGCAAGCTCGCGAGCGCGGCGACGAGCGACGTCACCGTGACGAGCAGACCGATGTCCGTGTTGCTGATTCCCAACGCGCTTCGCAGCGACGTCGCCGCCGCCCCCACCGTGGCAGCGTCGGCACTGCTCAGCCCGAGAACCGCTGCGAGCAGCAGGATCACGCGCGTCCGCTCCGCGCCGCCGAGCGCCCTGACGAGGACGCGCGAGCCCCCGCGTCCCAGCGCGCTGACTGCTGCTCCGACCCTCATGCGCCGGCAGACGCTCTACGTGCTCGCCGCGCTGCCCGGTGTGACGGGAAGCACGGTGTCGCCGCTCGCTGCCTCCGCATCCAGCTGGAGCTTTGCAGTCTCGAGGTCACGCAGTGCATCGTCGCCGAGGCGTGGGTACTGCGGGTCGAGTTCGATCAGCGTGTGGGCGATCACGGCTGCGTCCGCGGTTCGCCGCGGTGCTTCGTCGTCGACCATATGTTCTGGCGCTTTCGTCCGAGTCCAGAGTCAGCCGCCGGCTCTTCCACTGCCAACCCACGCCCGAGAAGGAGAAGGGCCGCCCTGCGGCAGCCCTTCTTCTTCCCAGCGGCTCTATTGCTACGGCGTCACGTGGCTCACGAACGTCCCCCAGTTGGCGAGCTGTGTCCGCGGCGCATTCGGGATGAACTCATGCCCGATCCAGATCGTCCCCGAGGAGTCGGCGACGGCGGCCGAGTAGTCGCCCCAGCGCCCCGTATTGCCCCCGCTGAAGAAGTTGTAGCCGGAGAAGCCGTCGTCGGGCGCCGCACCGGCGCCCGCGACGTGCACGGTGCCGGCGCCATTCACCGCGTCGATCGGCGCGTATGCCGCCGACGGGAAGAAGTCCGGCCCGACGAGGGAGAAGCCCACTACGCCCATGCCGGCGCTGTTGACGCCGATCGAGGGATAGAGCACGTTCTCACCGTTCACGGAGATGTAGCCCTGGTTCGCGATCGTCGCGCTCAGGGTCCCGCGGTTCGGAAGCGACGGCGAGACGACGAAATAGGCGATCCCGACGTGGGTGATGCCGTTCTCGGTCTTCACGACCGTGTTGACGCCCGACCACAGCTTCCCGGCGGCGAAGACGACCTGGTTCATGCGGTCGTCGTTCCCCGCAATCAGCTCGAGGTGCTCGGCCGGGCCGGTCCCCGGCTTGCCCGTGAATGCGTTCGGCGTAATGTCGGCGAGCGGCGTCGGGCCGTCCTTCTGCTGGGCGTCCGGCGGCTGGCCGTAGACCTGGCTCCCGATTACGACATGGCTCAGCTGGACGCCATGGGTGGCGACCGCGTTCGTGTGCGTCAGCGCCCAGACGGCGAGCCGGTTATCGAGCGTCCCGTCGAAGTCGAGGTCGGAGACCATGAACTCGGTCCCGCCGTTCGCCGACGACCACGCGGCGGCGGTCGGCGAGGTGGCGGGCTGGAGCGTGAACGCCGGCCCTTCCGCGAGCGGGATCGGCGAGCCACCGATGAACTGGAACCTCAGCGTCCCGGCCGCGGCGGCCGCCTTGTCGATCACGTAGATCTGCGCCCCGTTGAAGATGACAGGTGCCCCCGCGAACAACGAGGTATTGAACTCGTTCGTCGTGACCACGAACGCGTTCGCGTCAGCGCCGATCAACGGCTGGTCGCCGAAGCACGGGCAGCCCGGGTGCGACGGCGTTCCGTTGTTCCCGTCGTTCGTGGTGTCGATCGAGTAGATGAACCAGTCGCTCCTGCTCGTCGTCGGCGCCGACGTCTTGCTGACCGCGACCAGCTGGCTGGCGCGCGGGCCGAGCGAGCCGGTGACCGGATCTCGGTCGATCTCGACCACGGTCATGAAGAAGCGCTGCACGGCCGGGTCGAAGTAGCACTTCGGGTCGCTCAGGAACGGCCCGAAGCGGACCGCCGGCGTGCGGACGATCTGATGCTGCCCGGTGAAGAAGACCGTCAGCGAGGTTACGCCCGTCGTCGGGCTCAGCTTCGTGCCGTTGGTGTCGAAGACGGCGAAGACGGCGTTGACGGCCTCGATCAACCGGCCGTTCCCGACGCAGAGTCCCTGGTCCGGCGGCTCGAGGCTGAACTGGTTGCCGCCGTCGGCGAGCCGTTGATCTCGGTGCGTGAGCCCCAGAAAGCCCCCGAAGCCCGGATTCGAGGAGACGACCTGCTTGCTCTGCGGCCGAGGCACCTGCGTCGCCGGTACGTGAGCCGAGCTCTGCGAGTTCGGAATCTCGCGGTCGACCTCGACGCTCGGCGCGAACTCGTTTGAAAGGTCGATCGGCGTGCCCGTCGTCGCGCTCGTCGCGCCGCCGGCCGAGCCGCTCGCAGCAAGCAAGACGGTGAACGCGGCCGCTGCGCAGGCGAAGACGACGACAAGGCCGCCGAGGCTGCGACGATCCTCTACATGTGACACTGGCCCTCCTCTCCCCGCACCTGGTAGGCGCGGCACTCGCACGCACGGCAAGTGCGTAGAGCCGCGCCCTCTTTTGCAGTGAGACTAACGCCGCACAGATTGCTGTCAAACCTCGATCCAGCTTCGAATCTATGCGGCTTGCAGGCTGTCCGCGACCAAGGAAAATCCAACCGGGCCAGCGGGTTCTGATCATCGGTGCCGGGGGGAGGCGTCGGCACATTCGCGGTGCAGATCGCAAAGGTGTACGGGGTGGAGGTGACCGGCGTCTGCAGCAGGAGCAAGACCGAGTCGGTGCGTTCGCTCGGTGCCGACGCGAACCCTTCAGCCTCTCGCGGTTGCGCACTGCCCAACGTCTCGCAAACGCGACAGCGAGCGCTTGCAGTCAAGACGCTCGCTGGCAAGCGCTGCACCGGTCACGGATCGATGCCGAGGGCAGCCAAGCGGCCTGCTGCCTCCTCGACGTATGCGCCCGGTGAATCTCCCGGCTCGGGAAGACTCATGCCTGCCTCGGTGCGCCAGAGAGCGTCGCCGAGGTAATTGAGGAGGTGGAGGGCCATGATGCGCGACAGGCTGAGCTTGCGCGCGGATATTGCTTCATAGCGCTTCACCGTCGACCCGAGCAGGTCAACCCCAGGCCCGAAGACGGGAAGTACGCGGAAGTCAAACTCGGGCTCGCCCAGTCCGCTGTTCTCGAAGTCCATGACCGCCAGAAGACGCGGCTCGTCAAGATCCCACAGCTGGTTGTAGGGGTGGAAGTCGCCATGGACAAAAACAGTGTCAGCTGGGGACGCGAGCTCGTTGTCTACCCAGTCGCACCAGCGGCTCACCATTGACCGCTGGAGCGGCTCGATCAACGTCGTGAATCGGGCTCGTAACTCATCCGTCGAGACGTGAAGACCCTGTTCGGGCAGCCGGAGCAGACTGTCAAGCCGTTCGCGGACGCGCGCTAGGGTGTGAGGGGCGTGTAGCTGAGAGAGGAAGCTCGCGAGCTGAGCCGCGAGTTGCGCGATGCGATCGGGCGCGGCCGCCGTGACGGTCTGATAGCTGAGTGGCGCGCCGCCGCCGACCAACTCAGTCGACGAGAACGCCGGGTTGCGGCTAGCGGCCATCAGCTTCGGCACGGCCAGTCCCAGCTCGTTGCCGAGCAGGTCGAGCGCCTGCGCCTCGCGCCAAATGCGGACAGCCGTCCGCTCTGAGAGGGCGAGCTTCGCAAAGATGCGTTCACCGACAGTCGCCCGGCTCGAAGCCCAGATCGGGTTGCTGAGGTCGGGAGTGCCCTCAAGAGCGATCGGCAGATCCGCGAGGTGAGGTGCGGCCGCCCGCAACACAGCCCGCAAAGCCGGCTCCGAGTATTCGCTCAACCAGCCGAGCGGCTCCGGTCCAGTGCTACCCACCCTGTGAAGTTATGTCGCTGGCGCGTTCACCAACAGGTTCAGGAATGACGGCCGAACTGGCCCGTCGTCGTTTAGGCGACGACCCGGCGAGCGGGATTTGCGCTCGTCGCGCTCG
>JABFWJ010000252.1 GCA_013362295.1 Thermoleophilia bacterium | reverse complement strand
GCTCGGCTTCGACCTCTACCCGTACACCGAGGATGCGGTCGCCGCGGTCCGGCGCTCGGTCCTGCAGTGGCGCTTCATCGACGGCATCGCCGCGAAGCTCGACGGCGATGCGCTGCGCGCGGCGCAGCAGGAGAAGGACGCCGTCCGTGCGTACGAGCTCGTGTACGCAGCGCTCGGCGGATGACCGAGAGCCTGGTCGGCATCGACGTCGGCACGTCCGGCGTCAAGGGCGTCGCAATCTCCCCGCGCGGGGAGGTACTGGCGACGGCCGAGGAGGCCTATCCGCTCTCGACGCCACAACCGGGCTGGTCGGAGCAGGACCCGGAGCACTGGTGGCGCGCCGCGCAGGCGTGCCTCGCGCGGCTGCCCGACGGCCCGATCGGCTACTCGGGCCAGATGCACGGGCTTGTCACGCTCGACGCCGAGGAGCGCGTCCTGCGCCCGGCGATCCTGTGGAACGACCAGCGGACGGCGGCCGAATGCGCGGAGATCGAGGAGCGGATCGGCCTGGCCCGGCTCGTCGAGCTGACCGGCAACCGCGCGCTGACGGGCTTCACCGCGCCGAAGCTGCTCTGGCTCCGCAAACACGAGCCGGACGTGTATGCACGCATCGCCCACATCCTGCTCCCGAAGGACTACGTACGGCTTCGGCTCGAGGGGGAACACGCGATCGACGCGGCCGACGCGTCCGGGACGCTTCTGTTCGATGTCGCACGGCGTCGCTGGAGCGACGAGGTCCTCGACGCGCTCGAGCTTCCGCGCGCCTGGCTGCCGCCGGTGTCCGAGTCGACGGAGATCGCGGGGGCGGGCGACCAGGCCGCCGGCGCGCTCGGCGTCGGGATCGACGCTCCCGGGCCGCTCTCGGTCGCCCTCGGAACGTCCGGCGTCGTCTTCGGAGTGCTGCCCGCCTACCGCGCCGACCCGGAAGCGCGCCTGCACACCTTCTGCCACGCCGTGCCCGGGACCTGGCACGCGATGGGCGTGATGTTGTCCGCCGCGGGCTCGCTCCGCTGGCTGCGCGACGTCGTCGGCGGCGAGGAGCACACGCTCGTCGACGAGGCCGAGGCGTGGCCGGCCGGCGCCGAGGGCGCTCTCTTCCTGCCGTACCTCACGGGCGAGCGGACGCCGCATGCGGATCCGGGTGCGCGCGCGGCCTTCATCGGCCTCACCATCCGGAACGACCGTGGCGCGCTCGCACGCGCGGTGCTCGAGGGCGTCGCCTACGGGCTGCGCGACTCGCTCCTGCTGCTGCGGGAGCTGGGCTTCGCGCCGACCACCGGCCGGGTCTCCGGCGGCGGCGCGCGCAGCCGGCTGTGGACAGAGATCGTCGCCACGGTGCTCGGCATCCCCCTGGAGCGCACGGCGGTCGACGAAGGCGCCGCCTTCGGAGCGGCGCTCCTCGCGGGTGTGCGCTCGGGACGGTTCGCGAACGCGCACGAGGCGGTGGCCGAATGCGTGCGCGTCACGCGTCGTGTCGAGCCAAACCCGACGTGGACGCCGGTGTACGAGGAAGGCTACGAGCGCTTCCGCGCGGCCTACCCCGCGCTGCGACCTCTGACCTAGCCGATCTCCGGCAGGAGGTCGGCGATCGAGTCGACGATCCGCGACGGGCGGAACGGGAAGCGCTCGGCTTCCTCACGCTGGGTCGAGCCGGTCAACACGAGCACGGTGTGCATCCCGGCTTCGAGACCCGACACGACGTCGGTCTCCATCCGGTCGCCGACCATCGCCGACGTCTCCGAGTGCGCGTCGATCGCGTTCAGAGCCGAGCGCATCATCAGCGGGTTCGGCTTCCCGACGAAGTAGGGCGCGACTCCGGTCGCGCGGCTGATCAGGGCGGCAACCGATCCGGTCGCCGGCAGGGGCCCGTCTGGAGTCGGCCCCGTCGGATCCGGGTTCGTGGCGATGAAGCGCGCGCCGGCCACGACGAGCCGGATCGCCTGCGAGATGCGCTCGAAGCTGTATGTGCGCGTCTCGCCGAGCACGACGTAGTCGGGATCGCGCTCCGTGAGCGTGTAGCCGGCCGCATGCAGGGCCGTCGTCAGTCCTGACTCGCCGATCACGAACGCCGTGCCGCCGGGACGCTGGTCGTCGAGGAAGTCGGCCGTCGCGAGTGCCGACGTCCAGATCGAGTCCTCGGGCACGGTGAGCCCGCTCAGCGCGAGGCGCGCGGCGAGGTCGCGCCGCGTGTAGATCGAGTTGTTCGTCAGCACGAGGAACGGCAGGCCGAGCTCCCCGAGTCGTGCGATGAACTCGGCCGCTCCCGGGATCGGATGCTCCTCGCGCACGAGGACACCGTCCATGTCCATCAGCCACGACTTGATCTCGCGCTTCTTCGTCACGTCGCGAGAATAGTTCAGGTGCCAGTCACCCCCGGACGAGGGGGCATCCGTCAGGATGCAGGCGTCGTCCGTCGCGTCCTGATCGCCCTCCTCCTCGTGCTCGCCGCCGGCGCCGTCGCGGCGGAGCTCGGACGCAGGACGTCGCACACGAAGGCGCCGGTGCAAGACGCGACTGTGACGAGGCCCGCGGTCGTGGTGCAGCCCACGCCGCGGACGCTCTTCGAGCAGGCGACCGGCTCGCTTCCCGCAGCGCTGCAGGACCCGTCGTACGTTCGGAGCAGACGGGGCGTCCTGCTGCTCGGCGGCCTCGATGCGAGAGACGCGTCGGTCGACTCGGTGCTCTCGGCCGGCTTCCACGGCGCACGCGTGCTCGGCCGGCTGCCGTCCGTACGCCACGACACGGCCGCCGCGGCGCTCGGCGGCGCCGTCTACGTGTTCGGCGGCGGCAACGGCTCCGTGCAGCTGGACGACATCGTGCGCGTCGACCGCGCGACCGGGCGCTCGTCGGTCGTCGGGCGGCTGCCCGCCGCGAGCTCCGACTCGACCGCCGCGGTGATCGGCGGAACGGCGTACGTGGTCGGCGGGTACACGGGCACGCGCTGGCTCGACACGATCGTCGCGTACCGGCCCGGCGGCGCCGCCCGCGTCGTCGCGCAGCTTCCGCAGACCCTCCGCTACGCGGCGGTGGCGGCGGCAGGCGGACGGCTCGTGATCGCGGGGGGCTCGCTCGAGAACGGGACCGCGAGTCGCGCCGTGCTCGCCTACGCGCCGGACACGCGTCGTGTGACGAGGATCGGCCGGCTCCCCGCGGCGACGACGCACGCCGCGGCGGCGGCGATCGGGGGTATCGTCTACGTCGTCGGCGGACGCGGCGCCGCAGTCGGGACGCCGACGCCTGCGATCGTGGCCGTCGACGTCGCCCGCAGGCACGTGGTGCCCGCGGGACGGCTGGCAGTCGCGCGCTCCGACCTCGCAGCGGTCGCCGTCGGCTCGCGAATCCTCGTTGCCGGCGGACGCTCGCCGGCCGGCACCGTCGCGACGATCTCGGAGCTGACGGCGGCGCCCCGCACGACGAGCTCGGTCGACGTGTATGCGCATGACCGCGCGAACCGGATCGCGGCCGCCGCCCGCAACGCCCGCGAGCTCGTCTACGTCCCCAACAGCCGCAGCGACACGGTCGACGTCATCGATCCACACACCTACAGGATCGTGGAGCATTTCGCCGTCGGCGGATTGCCGCAGCACGTCGTGCCGGCGTGGGACCTGAAGCGGCTGTACGTGACAAACGACCTCGGCAACAGCCTCACGCCGATCGACCCGGTCACCGGCAGGCCCGGCAAGGACATCCCGGTCGACGATCCGTACAACATGTACTTCACCCCGGACGGCCGCTACGCGATCGTCGTGGCGGAGCGACTCCGGCGGCTCGACTTCCGAGACGCCCACACGTTCCGGCTGCAGCGGTCTGTGGACGTCCCGTGCGCCGGCGTCGACCACATCGACTTCTCCGCCGACGAGACCTATCTGATCGCGAGCTGCGAGTTCTCGGGCCAGCTGCTGAAGGTGGACGTCCGGCGCGAGCGCGTCGTCGGCACGCTCACCCTGCCGGGCGGCGGAAGCGAGATGCCGCAAGACGTGAAGCTCGCGCCCGACGGCAGGCTCTTCTATGTCGCGGACATGCGCGCGGGCGGGCTGTGGGAGGTCGACGGCCATCGGCTCCGGGTGACCGGCTTCGTGCGCACCGGAGCGGGCGTGCATGGGCTCTATCCGAGCCGCGACGCGCGCTACCTGTACGCGACGAACCGCGGGGAGGGATCGATCTCGGTGATCAGCTTCCGCACGGGCAAGGTCGTGGCGAAGTGGCACATCCCCGGCGGAGGAAGCCCGGACATGGGCGGTGTGTCCGCCGACGGCAAGGTGCTGTGGCTGTCGGGGCGCTACAGCGGCGTCGTCTACGCGATCGCCACGCGCACCGGACATCTCCTCGCGCGCATCCCGGTCGGCAGCGGCCCGCACGGCCTCTGCGTGTGGCCGCAGCCCGGCCGCTACTCGCTCGGGCACACCGGGATCCTGCGCTAAGACCACAAGGCTCGAATCTGGTTTCGCTGCGCGAAATCAGATTCAGCGTCCTCGCGACCGAATCTGATTCGGCGTAGCCGAACCAGATTCGAGCACTCGGAGCTCAGCCCGAGACGCGCTCGGAGAGCTCGCGCGAGCGCTCGGTGGCGGCGTTGATCGCGTTGAGGAACGCGGCGCGCACGCCCGAGCGCTCCAGCTCGCGGATCGCGCGTGTCGTCGTGCCGCCCGGCGACGTGACGTTCTCGCGCAGCTCGACCGGATGCAGATGCTCGTCGCGCAGGAGCAGCGCGCTGCCGAACATCGTCTGTACGACGAGCTGCGTCGAGACCTCCCTGCTCAGGCCGAGCAGCAGGCCGGCCTCGATCATCGCCTCCGCGAGCAACGCGAAGTACGCGGGACCCGACCCGGAGAGCGCGGTGACCGCGTCCATGTCGTACTCGGCGACGCGCACGACGGCGCCGAGGTGATCGAGAGCGTCAGCCGCGAGCGCCACGTCCTCTTCACGGGCGTGGTGGCCCGGGCAGATCCCGGCGATCCCTTCGTGGACGAGCGCGGGGGCATTCGGCATCGCGCGCACCACGCGGGTGCCCGGCGGCAGGTGCGCCTCGATCGACGCAGTCGTCACGCCGGCCGCCGTCGAGAGGAGCGTCTGGTCGGGCTCGAGCACGCCGGCGATCTCCTCGAGCACCGCCTCCATGTCCTGCGGCTTGACCGAGACGATCACGAGCCCTGCACCCTTCAGCGCAACCGGGTTCGAGAACTCGACCGCCACGCCGGGGTATTTCTCGCGCAGCTCGACGAGGTGCTCCTCCCGCCTCGCGGTGACGGCGAGGTCGGACGGCGATCGCCAGCCCGAGCTGAGAAAGCCGCGCAGCATCGACTCGCCGAGGCGGCCTGCACCGAGAATCGCGATCCGCGTGCTCATTTCCGCACTGTAACCGGATCGCCGACCGCGATCCGCCCGCTCACTCGACCAGCAGTCGAGCGCGACGGCCGCCTGAAACACGTCGCTCTTTCCCGATCCGCTAGAACGTCCGGGTGAACGACGCGCTGCTCCTGCTGTCGGCGTTCCTCGCCAGCGCGGTCGAAATGGTCGAGGCGCTGACGATCGTGCTCGCCGCGGGACTGACGCGCGGGTGGCGCTCGTCGCTGATCGGCGTCGGCGCCGCGACGCTCGCGCTCGCGGTCGTCGTCGCTGCGCTCGGGCCGGCACTCACTCTCGTGCCCATCGACGCGCTGAGGCTCGTCGTGGGCGGCCTGCTGCTCGCGTTCGGCTTGCAGTGGCTGCGCAAGGCGATCCTGCGCGCGAGCGGGTACAAGCCGCTGCACGACGAGGACGCGGCGTTCGCGCGCCAGCTGCGCGACGCAGAACTCGCGCCGCACGAGGACCGCGCAGGCATCGACTGGTACGGGTTCACCCTCTCGTTCAAAGGCGTGTTCCTCGAAGGGCTCGAGGTCGCGTTCATCGTCCTGACGTTCGGCAGCGCGCAGAAGAACATCCCGCTGGCCGCGGTCGGCGCGGCCGGCGCCGTGGTGCTCGTCGGCGTTGTCGGCGTGCTTGCGCGCCGCCCGCTCGCGCGTGTGCCCGAGAACACGCTGAAGTTCGCGGTCGGCGCGATGCTGACGACGTTCGGAATCTTCTGGGGCGCCGAGGGCGCCGGCGCCGAGTGGCCGGGCGAGGACGCCGCGATCCTCGGCGTGCTCGCGTTCGTGCTGCTCCTCTCGGCGACGATGGTCGCGCTGCTGCGGCGTCGCCGGCGCGCGGAGCCGGTGCCGGCATGAGCCGCCTGAAGGGCTTCGCGCAGTTCTGGTGGAACTTCGTCGTCGGGGACGACTGGGTCTCGGCCGCAGGCGTCGTGATCGGCCTGGCGCTGACGGCGGCGTTGTCTGCGTGGTGGGTGCTGCCGATCGTCGTCGCGCTCGTGCTCGCGCTGTCGCTCGTGCGCGCTACGCGGCAGGAAGCCTGACGACGAAGTGCCCGCGCACTCCCGGATGGGCCTCGACGTCACCCGAGACGGCGCGCGCGAGACGGCGGGAGAGCGCGAGGCCGAGCCCGGCGCCGCTCTGCGTCGAGTTGCCCGCGCTGCCGCGGACGGCCGGCTCGAAGATCACCTCGTGCTCCTCGGCGGTGACGCCCGGCCCGTTGTCGTCGACGTCGAATAGCACCGCTGAGCCGTTGCGCGCGACCCGCACGCGCACCTCGCCGCGTCCGTAGCGCAGAGCGTTCTCGACGACCGGATGGAGGATCCGCTCGGCGATCTCGCGGTCGACGCCGACGCGCACGCGCTCCGACGCGCCGTCGAGCCGGAGGTCGACGCCGCGCGACGTCGCATCGTCGCTGTAGGCGGCGACGACCGCCTCGGCAACCTCGACCGCGTTGGCGACGCCCTGCGGTTGCGCACCGTGCTGCGCCGCGGTGACGAGCGTCTCGACGATGCGCTCGATTTGCCGCGCGTTGCCGAGCACCGCCTCGAGACTCTCGCGGTAGTCGGACTCGGAGCGCTCGCGTCGCAGCGCCAGCTCGGCCTCGGCCATGAGCTTCGCGAGTGGCGTGCGCAGCTCGTGCGAGATCTCGGCCGAGAAGCGGCGCTCGTGCCGGAGACTGGCGGCCAGCCGGTCGAGGAGGCCGTCGAGCGTGCCCGCGAGCCTCGTCAGCTCGTCGTGCGGCTCGCCGGCGGCGAACCGCCGGTCGAGATCCTCCTCGCTCCAGGTCGCGGCCTGCTCGGTCATCTCCGAGACAGGACGCAACGCGGAGCGAAGCAACCACCACGCGGCGACCGTCGCACACGCGAGCACGAGCAGGAAGAGCGTCAGCGAGAAGATCAGCGCGTTGCGCTGTGTGTGGTGATAGGGGACGAGCGAGATGCCGGTGACCAGCGTCCCGACGCGGCGTCCCCGGCTGTTGATCGGCACGGCAAGGAGCCGCTCCTCGGAGTGCGGGACGTCGAGGAACCGCCGCGGCCCGGTCGCCAGGGCACGCGCTGCCAGCGCGGTCTCCGCCCGCGCGCGTGGTTCCGCAAGCGCCTGCTGGCCGCGGAAGATCCACACACGGTTGTCGCCGATCGGGTCGATATGCGTATCGGAGATCGTGAACCCGCCGGCTGCAACCCGGATCTCCGCGAGCTCCGTCGCAGCGCGCGACCGCAACAACGTGTTCGCGTCGCGAGACGCCGCACTCGCGAGCAGCACGTTGAACCCGATCGTTGCGAGGCCGAGCGCGACGGCGAGCGCACCCACGACGACGAGCAGCAGCCGCGTGCGGACACCGCGGACGCGTAGCGACCGCCTCACTCGAGGATGTACCCGACGCCGTGCACGGTCGTGATGTTGGGTGTATCCGGAAGCTCGCCGAGCTTCTTGCGCAGGCGCGCGACATACGCGTCGAGCGTGTTGTCGCGCACGCGGGCGCCGTGCGGCCAGCCCGTGCGCACGAGGTCCCGCCTCCGCACCGTCGCACCCCGGTTTGCGATGAGCTTGGCGAGCAGGCGGAACTCGGTTGGCGTCAACGGCACCTTGTGGCCCTCCGCCGACGCGACGTGGGCGACCGGATCGAGCTTCAGGCTCCCCGCCTGGATCGAGGTATCGGCACCCGAGCGGCGCATCAGCGCGTTCAGCCGAGCGGCGAGCTCGGCGAACGCGAACGGCTTCGTCAGATAGTCGTCGCCGCCGGCGCTGAAGCCGGTCACGCGGTCGGTCAACGCATCACGCGCGGTGAGGAAGAGAATCGGCAGCGAGACACCCTGCGCGCGTAGCGCCTGCACGACGTCACGGCCGTCAGTGTCCGGCAGCCCGATGTCCACGATCAGCAGATCGGGCGACTCGGGCTCGTACCGCTCGAGCAGCTCCGCCCCCGTTCCGGCCCCGACCGCCTCGAAGCCTTCTTCCTGCAGCCCACGCAGCAGGACGCCCCGCAGCTCGACGTCGTCTTCGACCACCATCACTCTCGGACCGGTCACGAATCCAGACTAGCTCCGAGCCGCGGCCGCTTG
>JABFWJ010000336.1 GCA_013362295.1 Thermoleophilia bacterium | reverse complement strand
GCGCGGCCGCCGCCTCGCCGTCATCGGCGACGGAGGCGGGCACGGCGTCGTCGCCGCCGACGTCGCCGTGCAACACGGGCTGGAGGTCCCGCCGCTGTCGGGCGCGCTCTCGCGGACGCTCTCCCGCGCGCTGCCGCCGGCTGCGACAGCCGACAATCCTGTCGACCTCGCTGGCGGCGCCGAGCAGGACATCGCGTGCTTCGAGCGCGTCGCCCGGCAGATCGCCGGCTCGGGCGAGGTCGATGCGCTGCTCGTCACCGGGTACTTCGGCGGCTACGGGACCGAGGCCGAGCGCGACGTGGCGTCGGCACTCGCGGCCTTGGAGCTCCCCCTCGTCGTGCACACGCTCTACCCCGACTCGGCCGCCGCCGACGCACTGCGCGCGGGCGGCGCGCTCGTCTACGGCGAGATCGAGCGGGCGGCCCGGTCGTGCAGCGTGCGCACGCCCTCCGAGGCGCGTCCCGTCCCGGTTCCCCTCGAGGACCGGCTCGAGCCGGTCGCAAACGGATACTTCGGCGCCCGCGCCCTCCTGAGCGCTGCAGGGATCCCGTTCGCCGACGCGCGGCCGGTGCGCACGATGGCCGCGGCGCTCGCGGCCGCCGACGACCTGGGCTATCCCGTCGTGCTCAAGGACCTGAGCCGCGCGCACAAGTCGGACGGAGGCGGCGTCGTCCTCGGCATTGCCGATCGCTCCGAGCTCGAGGCCTCGTTCGGGGCGGACGGCGAATGGTCCGTCGAGCGGATGGCCCCGCTCGCCGACGGCGTCGAGTTGATCGTCGGGGTGCGTCGCGACGTACGGTTCGGGCCGATCCTGCTCGTCGGCCTCGGCGGTGTCCACACCGAAGTGCTCCGCGATGTCGACGTCGCGCTCGCACCCGTGGAGCCCGCCGCGGCGGAGGAGCTACTGCGTTCCCTGCAAGCCGCCGAGCTCCTGACAGGCTCGCGCGGCCGGCCGGCAGTCGACGTGGCCGCAGCCGCGCGCGCGGCGTCGGCGCTCTCGCATGTCGCGGCACGCGCGCCGTGGATCGAGGAGGTCGAGATCAACCCGCTGCTCGTGACGCCGGACGGCGCGCTCGCGCTCGATGCCAGGCTCGTCGGCGCTCGATGATTGCACCGCGCGCGGTCGTCTTCGACTTCAACGGGACGCTCTCCGACGACGAGCCGCTGCTCGTGCGCGTCTACCAGGAGCAGTTCGCCGAGCTCGGGAAGCCGATCACGGAGGCGGAGTACTTCGACCAGCTTGCCGGCCACACCGACGAAGAGATGTTCACCCGCTGGTTCGGGCACGCCGACCCGGCACTGATCGCGGAGCGGATCGACCGCTACAACGTGCTCGCGGCCGACGGGTCGACCGTCGACGAGCGGACACGCGACGCCGTGCGATTTGCGGCGACGCACGTTCCCGTGGCGATCGTCTCGGCCGCGGCCCGCCGGGAGATCGAACCGGTCCTCGCAGCGGCGGGGATTCGCGACTCGGTCACGCTGATCGTGTGCCAGGACGACGTCGAGAGCGGCAAGCCCGATCCCGAGTGCTACCTGACCGCCGCACGCCTCCTGGGTGTCGCTCCGGGGGAGCTGCTCGTCTTCGAGGACACCGAGGTCGGCGTCGCCGCGGCGCAGGCCGCCGGCGCACGCGTCGTCGGCCTCACCCGCACGCTGGGCCCGGAACGGATGGCTGCCGCCGACGAGCTCGTCGAGCGCATCGACGTTCCGTTGCTGGAGCGCCTGCTGTGCTCGTGATCGCACACCGCGGCGCTTCGTTCGATCTCCCCGAGAACACGCTCCCGGCCTTCGAGCGGGCGATCGAGCTGGGGGCGGACTACGTCGAGCTGGACGTGCACAACGACCTCTCGGTGACGCACGACCGCCCGAAGCGCGGCGTCGACTACCCGACGCTCGACGAGGTGGTCGAGCTCTGCCAGGGCCGGATCGGGTTGATGGTCGAGCTGAAGCGTCCCCGCCGGGACACCGTGCAGCGGGCGCTCGCGCGGCTCGACGACGACGCCGTCCTCCTCTGCTTCCAGCGTCCGCCGCTCGAGGAGGCGCGGCGGCTGCGGCCGGCGCTGCGCACGATCCAGCACGTCGGCTTCGGCGTGAGCATCCGGCGGGCGGCCGCGGCGTGGGCCGCCGGCTTCCGGAACGACCGGGTCACTCGCCGCGGGCTCCTCGCGGCGCAGCGGCTCGGCCTCGAGACGACCGTCTACACGGTGAACGACGAGGCGCGCATGCTCGAGCTGCAGGCGCTCGGCGTCGGCGGGATCTTCACTGATCGTCCGGATCGAGCACTGGCAGCCCTGGGCCGTCGTCCGGCAGGCTGATCAGCTTCGCGCCCTCGGACGGGATCTTCGCGACGACGCGCGCGCCGACGGGCAGCGCCGCCGCCCGCGCGGTCGAGAGGTCGGCGATCAGGTTCGTGCCGCTCCCGCTCACCTTGAGCCGGGTCACCGGGCCCAGGAACGTCTGCGTCAGCACCTCGCCGGTGAACGAGTTCGGAGCCGCGCCGTTCGTCGCCGCCTCCAGCTCGAGCGACTCGGGACGGATCAGGACGAGGACGCGCTCGCCGTTCCGGCGGCCCCGCGCCGCGTCGACCCGCAGGCGCAGGCCCGAGTGCTCGACGTCTCCCTCGACCCCGTCGAGCACGATCGCCTCGAGCCGGTTCATCGTGCCGATGAACTCCGCCACGAACGGGGTTGCGGGCGCCGTGTACATCTCGGCGGGCGTTCCCATCTGCTCGATCACGCCGCCGTACATGACCGCGACATGATCCGAGATCGCGAGCGCCTCCTCCTGGTCGTGCGTGACGTAGAGCGTCGTGATCCCGAGCTCGAGCTGGATGCGCCTGATCTCTTCGCGCAGCTGGACGCGCACCTTCGCGTCGAGCGCCGAGAGCGGCTCGTCGAGCAGCAGCACCCGCGGCTCGATCGCGAGAGCGCGCGCGAGCGCGACGCGCTGTTGCATCCCTCCTGAGAGCTGGTGCGGATAGCGGTCGGCCGCGTGTGTGAGCCCGACGAGCTCCAGCAGGTCGTCCACGCGCTTCCGCCGCTCCGCTTTGTCGCGGCCGCGGATCTTCAACCCGAACTCGACGTTCTGCCGCGCGGTCATGTTCGGGAACAGCGAGTACGCCTGGAAGACCATCCCCATGTCGCGCCGGTTGGGCGACACGCGGGTCACGTCCTTGCCGTCGACGACGATGCGGCCCTGGTCGGGCCGGTCGAAGCCGGCGACGAGCCGCAGCGCAGTCGTCTTGCCGCAGCCCGACGGCCCGAGCAGCGAGAGGAACTCGCCCTCGCCGAGCGCGATGTCGATCCCGTTCAGAGCCTTGACGGTGCCGAAGTCGCGGTGCAGCTCCTGGAGCTCGAGGTAGGCCAACTACCGCGCTCCTGCGACCACGGCGCTGCGGGCGCCTCGTTTGCGTCCGACGACGAGCAGCGCGAGCATCGCCGCCCAGGTGATGCCGAAGCTCAGAAGCGTGAGCGCGGCCGCCGGGAAGCCCTGCGTCTCGTTCACGAGCTGGATGAAGATCGGGAACGTGTGGAACGCCGAGAGGTTCGCGATCGTGAACTCGCCCATTACGATTGCGAGTGTGAGGAAGGACGCGGCGAGGGCCGCCGAGCGGATGTTCGGGAGGATCACCTTGACGAGCGTCGTCGTCCAGCGCGCACCGAGGCTCTGCGACGCCTCGGTGAGGGTGTGCACGTCGATCGCGCGGAAGCCCGCATCGAGCGAGAAGAACATGTACGGGAACGCGAGGATCACGTAGGCCGCCGAGAGGAATCCCCACGGCTGCGCGTAGAACCAGTGCGGCGACGACTTGAAGACCTGGAGCAGGCCGACGACCATCACGATCGGCGGCACCACGAACGGGATCAGCGCGAGGAACGCGATCACCGGCCGCAGCCGCGGCAGTTTCAGGTGCACCCAGTAGATCGTCGGCACGAAGATCAGCAGGCTGATCACGATCGTCTCGAGCGCGAGCAGGAACGAGATCTTGACCGAGTGCCAGAAGCCGCCGTTGTGGATCACCCAGCCGTAGTTGGCCGCGGTGCAGCACTTCCCCGTCTGGTTGCTCTTGAGGCTGAACAGGAACGTGGCGACCAGTGGGATGACGAAGTACGCGGCCCCGAGCACCAGCCAGACCACCGCCGACAGCGACATGCGCGGGCGCCTCACTTCGCCCACCTCGCCGCGCGGCGCTGCAACGGGACGTACAGCACCATCATCACCGCGAGCACGACGAACATTCCGAACGCCATCGCCTGCGCGAGGTGCGGGTTGTCGAGCACGTTGCCGCTGTAGTACGCGCCGATCAGGATCGGGACGATGTTCACTGTCCCGGAGGTCAGGCTGTAGGCCGTCGCGTACGCCGCGAAGGCGTTGCCGAAGAGCAGAATGGTCGCGCCGAGGATCGACGGCATCAGCACCGGCAGGCCGACGTGCCACCAGAACTGCCACTGCTTCGCCCCGAGGTTCGCGGCCGCCTCGCGCCACTCGCGGCGCAGGCCGTCGATCGCGGGCGAGATGACGAGGATCATCAGCGGCAGCTGGAAGTAGAGGTACGCGAGCTCGACGCCCGTCTTCGAGAACAGGTTGAACCCGTGCGCGCTCGGGTCGAAGCCGTGGTTGCGGAGGAACACCGTGACGATGCCGAGCGGGCCGGCGGTCGCGATGAACGCGAACGCGAGTGGGATGCCGCCGAAGTTGGCGGCGACCCCGGAGAAGGTCGTGAACACCGAGCGCACCCATCCCGGCGTCCCGTCACGCAGCGCGGCGTACGCGATGAAGAGCCCGGCGACTCCGCCAACGAGCGCCGTGACGAGGCTGATCTCGATACTCGTCTTGTACGCGTCGATGTACGGGTGGTGGAAGAGGAGGCGGACGTTCGACAGCGTCCAGCCGGACGTCTTGCCCTCGAACGCGCCGACGAGGATCGCCCCTGCCGGGAGGAAGAGGAATGCGACCGTGTACGCGAAGAACGGCACGGTCGCGACCCACGCCCACGTGAAGCGCCTCCGGCCGGACGTCGTGTCCGGCCGGAGGCGTTCGGATACGGCCTCAGCCGCGATCGCCTAGCCGACCTTCGACGGCCACTCGCTGGCGATCTGGGCCTTCGCCTTCGTCTGCTGTCCGATGCTCGCGAACTTCGCCTTCACGTAGAGCGAGGGCGCCGGGAGCGCGCTCAGCAGCGACTTCGGCAGGACCTTGCGCTGGGCCAGGTCGTTGAACCGGGCCGGATGCGCGAAGCCCTTCAGGAAGAGGATCTGACCCTGGTCGGAGTAGAGGAACTCCTCCCAGAGCCGCGCCGCGAACGGATGCGGCGCGGTCGCGTTGACCCCCTGTGCGTAGTACCCGCCGTACACGCCGTCGGCCGGGATCGTGACCGCCCACCGGGCCGCCGGGAACTCCTTGATGTAGGCGAGGTTGTTGTAGTCCCAGTCGATCGAGATCGGCGTCTGGCCGGACGCGACCGTCTGCGGGGTCGTGCCGACGGGGATGAAGTTGCCCGACTTCTTCATCTGGGCGAAGAAGTCGATGCCGGGGCCGACGTTGTTCAGCGAGCCGCCGTTGGCGAGCGACGCCGCGATCACGCCCGAGACCGCCGAGTTCGACGAGAGCGGGCTGCCGTTCAGGGCGACCTTGCCCTTGTACTCCGGCTTGAGCAGGTCCTTCCACGTCTTCGGTGGGTTGCTGACGAGGTTCCGGTTGTAGCCGATCGAGATCGCACCCCAGTAGTCGCCCATCCAGAAGCCACGGCCGTCTTTCATCGCGCGCGGGATCGTCTTGTACGTGGAGGGGAAGTACTTCGCGTACAGGCCCTCGTTGGCGCCCGAGATCGCGAACGCGACGCCGACGTCGACGGCGTCGGGCGCGCGCGAGTCGCCCTTCAGCGACCGGATCGCCTGGTTCTCCTCTGCCGAGCTGCCGTTCGGGTTGTCGTTCGTGATCCCGATGCCGTATTTCTTCTGGAAGGTCGAGATCTGCTCGCCGTAGTTCGCCCAGTCGGGGGGCAGCGCGATCGTGTTCAGGTGGCCTTCCTTCTTCGCCGCCTTGATCAGCGCGGCCATGCCTGCCTTCGAGCCCTTCGTCGGCGGGGTCGCCAGAGCGGCGCGGCTCATGCCGAAGGCGGTGCTCGCGCTGCCCATGATCGTCAGCCCGAACGCCGCCGCGGCGCTCCGCCGCAGCATCGACGAGCGGCTCATGCCCTCTTCTTCGAGTTTGGCCCAGAACTCGACCTCTTGGGCCTCGTAATCCTCCATGCAATCCTCCCGGTCCGTGAGTTCCTCTAGTGGATCACGGCAGGCTCCCCCATTTCAAGCGGTCGCGGTGGTGACCATCTGGGAACGAAGTAGGGTGATCGCGTGAGCCCTTTCGACGGGGATGGCGTGTGGTTGCGGTGCGCGCTCCACGCGCACACGACGAACTCCGACGGTGATCTCCCGCCTCGGCACCTCGTCCGGCATTACGAGTCGGCGGGGTACGACGTCCTTGCGATCACGGATCACTGGGTGCGCACGGCCGAGCCGTCGACGAAGAGGATCCTCGTGATCCCGTCGGCGGAGCTGAATGCGATCGCGCCGACGCGCGAGCACGACGCGCACGTCGTCGCCCTCGGGCTGGCCGTCGACCCCGTGCTGCCGGAGAACGAGTTCGCGCCGCTCGAGCAGGTGGTCGCCTGGGTCGCCGAGAACGGGGGCGTCCCCTACCTCGCGCACACCTACTGGAGCGGCCTCCGCACCGAGCAGTGGTGGAACTGCCCGGGGCTCGTCGGGGTCGAGGTCTGGAATACGGCGTGCGAGCTCGAAGTGGGACGAGGCGACGCCTCGATCCACTGGGACGAGGCGCTCGAGCACGGCCGGACCGTCTATGCGCTGGCGACCGACGACTCGCACCGCCCCGGCTTCGACAGCGGCTTTGCCTGGACGTGGGTGCGCGCGCACGAGAAGACGCAGGAGGCCGTGCTCGAGGCGTTGCGGACCGGCATGTTCTACGGGTCGACGGGGCCGGAGATTCGCAGCGTCGCCGTGAGCGACGGCGACGTCCTCGTCCACTGCAGCCCGGCCGCGTCCGTGACCCTGTATTCCGGACGGTGCCACGGCGCCCGCGCCAACGCCGGGCGGCTGGGGTACGCGGGCCACTCCGAGATCCTGGAGCGGGACGATCGCGGCCTGATCACGTCCGTACGCCTGTCGCGTCCGTTCAAAGCGCCGTACGGGCGGGTGGAAGTCGCCGACGACAAGGGAACGAAGGCGTGGACGAACCCGCTCTGGACCGCGTAGCTCTCGACCGGCTGGGCTCGCAGCGCTTCGACCTGCTCGTCATCGGCGGCGGGATCATCGGCGCCGGCATCGCGGAGGCGGCGACCGCGCACGGCCTTTCGGTCGCGCTCGTCGAGCGAGGTGATTTCGCGTCGGCGACGTCGTCGGCGTCGTCGAAGCTGATCCACGGCGGGCTCCGCTACCTGCAGATGGGCGACATGCGCCTCGTCCGCGAAGCGCATCGCGAGCGCCGCGTCCTGATGAGCGCCGTCGCGCCGCACCTCGTGCACCGCCTTCCGTTTCTCTTCCCGCTCTACGACGACGGCCCACACCGGCCGTGGTTCGTGCGCACCGGTGTGCTGCTGTACTCGGCGCTCGCGCGCGCGAGGCTGAACGGCCGCGTGAGCGAGGCGCGCGCGCTCCGGCTGGTGCCGCAGCTGCAGACGGACGGGCTTCATTCCTCCGCGCTCTACGCGGACGCGTGGACGAACGACGGACGGCTGACGCTGGCGAACATCCGCGCCGCGGCGGATCGGGGCGCCGCCGTCGTCAACTACGCCGAGGTGGTCGCAATCCGCCCGGACGGCGCGGACGTCGCGGTCGACGGCGACACCGTCAGGGTCACCGCCGGCTCGATCGTCAACGCGACGGGGCCGTGGGTCGACCGGGTTCGCCGGCTCGAGGACCCGACGGCGGCGGCATCGATCCGCCTCAGCAAGGGCGTGCACGTGATCACCGACGGCGGCGAGGAGTGGAACGCCGCGGTCACGATCCCGCACGACAAGGTGCGCGTCAGCTTCGCGATCCCGTGGGAGGGCAAGCTGCTGCTCGGCACGACCGACACGCTGCACGAGGGCGAGCCGGAGGACGCCGCCGTCACCGACGGCGACGTCCGCACGATCCTGGAGGAGGCGGCCGTCGCAGTCCGCGACCTCGGCGAGGTGCGGGCGTCGTTCTGCGGCCTCCGCGTGCTGCCGGGCGGCCCGGGTGCGACCGCGAGCGCCCGCCGGGAGACCGTCTTCACGCGAGGTCCCGCCGGGATGCTGAGCGTCGCCGGCGGCAAGCTCACGACCTACCGGCGGATCGCGCTCGACGCGCTCGAGCAGCTGGGCATGCGCAACCTCGACCGGCGGCCCCGCCCGCTCCCCGGCGCCGCCGGGCTCGGGAGGATC
>JABFWJ010000039.1 GCA_013362295.1 Thermoleophilia bacterium | reverse complement strand
TGGGTCTCCCGGCCGACTCGCGGAGGAGACGAAGCGCGCGCTCGAGTCCCCCCGTCGTCGGTGTGGGCGCAGCACGCTCGCGCGTGCGGCGCAGCTCGTGGACGGCGGCAAACAGCGCGCCGGCGAGCGCAGCGACGGCGCCGGCGAGGAGCAGCGCGGCGAGCAGAGCCGGCGAGATGCGCGTCGACGGCGGTGGAATGTCGACCTGTCGCAGGTAGCGCGCGCGCGGCGCCGCGACCGCGCTCGCCGGCACGCGCGGAACGACGGTGACCACGGCAGCCGGGGCAGTCGTCGACACACCGTCCCTCGTCACGCGTGCGGGCGGCAAAGCAACACGCGTCGCGCGCGCGCCCGGCGCGCAGCTGCGGTCGACGCAGAGCAATGTCTGCTCGACGCGAACGGCGGAGTTGGTGCGGGTGACCGCGGGCCCCGCGATGACGAGAAAGGGTCCAGCGTCGGCGATGACGTCGACCTTCTCCGCCGCGGTGCCGCGCGCCTCGACGGTGTATTGGAACGGGTCGCCGAGACCGACCGACGCCGGAGTCACCGTGACGTGGACGCCGGCGAGCGCGACCGGCGCGACGGCGAGCGCCGCGATCACGACTCCCAGCGCCGCCGCCGGTCTCACGCCTGCACCCTCCACAGCCGGCGCCGGCGCTCGGCCCACGCTTCGAAGCTCACGGCGATCTCCCGCGGGTCGCTCGTTCCGAGCACGACCGGGTCGAATGACAGGCGGCGGAACCGGGCGAGCAGTTCGTCGAGGCGACGCTCGTTCGCGCGCGCCCGTGCGCGGGACTCGCGGGCGGTCAGCCACACGTCCTGCACGAGGCCGGTCTCGGGATCGGCGAGCGGTAGGACGACGCCGCCCACCGCCGGGAACGTCTGCTCCCACAGGGGGTCCTGGACGATCACGGGTACCACGTCCCACCGCCGCGCACGCAGGCGCAGCCAGAGGCGCGCAGGTACCGCGACGAGAAAGTCGGACAGAACGAACACGAAGCTGCCGGGCGGGAGCGCGGAGGCCTTCCGAGCGACGAGCTCGAGCGTCTCGGCGTGCACGACGTCACCGTGCTCCGCGGCGGCGCTCGCTGCAATCAGCCCGGCTGCGGCGTCCACGGCGCCGCGCTTGTCGAGCCACGGGGACGGCGGTGCATGGATCGCCATCCCGGGACGCCTGTCCTGCACGAGCGCAACTCGCGGCGCTTCTTCGGCGAAGAACTCGCGCACGACGAACTCGTCGGTGCCCTTCGCCTCGGAGAGGCGGGCGGATGCAGCCCAGTGGATGTGCGCGACGAGGTCGCCGGGGACGTACGGCCGCGTGCCTGCCATCTCGTCTCCCGATCCGCGACGCATGCTGCGGCGGCGGCCGAACTGGACACCGATGAAGCGACGCCGGGGAACGAGCGGGAACGGCCTCGGCATCGAACCTCGGATCACGCCTCCGCCGCGCGCGCCTCCGCGCCCCACTCCGGCTCGGGCCGATGTGCTCGCTCGATGCACGCGGCGAAGATCCGTCGCACGGCCTCGTCGCGCGACAGCTCCTCTTCCACGAGGAGCTCGGGCGCGAGGACGAGACGGTGACCGATCACCGGCGCGAACAGCTGCTCGACGTCCTCGGGCACGGCGAAGTGCCTCCCGTGCAGCAATGCCCACGCGCGCGCCGCGCGCTCGAGCGCGAGGCTGCCGCGCACCGACGCACCGACCTGCACGAGGTCGAGAGAACGGGTCGCGCGCACGAGGTCGACGATCCAGCGCTTCAGCAGCGGGTCGACGTAGACGTTCTCGACCGCGGTCGAGAGGACGTCGAGCTCCTCGAGTCGCACGGCCGGCCGCAGCCGGCTGAGCGGATGCCCGTGCAGCTGCTCTTCGAGGATCCGAACCTCGTCGTCCGCCTCGGGATACCCGAGCGATGTGCGCAGGAAGAAGCGGTCGAGCTGCGCCTCGGGCAGCGGGAAGGTCCCGTCCTGCTCGATCGGGTTCTCGGTCGCGATCAGGAGGAACGGCACCGGCAGGCGCCGCGTGACGCCGTCGACCGTCACCTGGCGCTCGGCCATCGCCTCGAGCAGCGCCGACTGCGCTTTCGGCAGCGCGCGGTTGATCTCGTCGACGACGACGACGTTCGCGAACACCGGCCCCGGCCGGAACTCGAACGCCCGCGACTGCGGGTTCCAGATCGAGAGCCCGGTGACGTCGGTGGGTTGCAGATCGGGGGTGCACTGGATCCTGTTCGCGGCCGCACCTTCGATGCTGCCGGCGATCGCGCGCGCGAGCACCGTCTTCGCGGTGCCGGGGACGTCCTCGAGAAGCACGTGGCCGCCGGAGGCGAGCGCCGCGATCACGAGCGTCACGGTGTCGTCCTTGCCGAGAACGACTGTGTCGACGTTGCGCCGCAACCGTTCGGCGACGTCGACAGCCGTGTCGAACGTCTCCGGTCTCGTCGCCGCGGTCACGTCTGTCGATCCTATGTGCGCTCCTTCGGCACGGGGCCGACGGCGGACGACCTGGTGACCGTCCGCTCGTCTGCCCTCGTCACCGTTGGTGCTAGGAGACCTTGATGAAACCGGCCATGCCGAGCTCGGCGTGACGCGGGACGTCGCAGACGTACGGGTACTTCTTCGCCTGCTTGAACGTGACCGTGATGCTCGTGGTCTTGCCGTGCGCGATGATCTTCGACTTCTTGACGGTCTGAATGTCGAAGTTGTGGAGCGCGGCACCCTTGTTGACCACCTTGAAGGTGTAGGCGACGCCGCGCTTGAACCCCGTGGTCTTCGAAAGCTTGAAGTGGAAGTCGGTCATCGTCACCGTGACCACGGTCGCCTGCGTCGACGCGGACCCGACGGTCGCGAAGAGGCCGACTGCGATCAGGGCCACTGCGACCAAAACGGCGATGGAAAGCTTCATGACGTGTGACCCTCCGGGACGATTCTAACTTGACGTAGACGTTCGATTTGGACGCTAGCAGGCCGAGGGGGCCGGCCGCGCCGGCCCCCTCGTTGTGCCCCCCGTTCGCCGTCCTAAGACGGAAGCGCGAAGACGTAGATATCGGACCCGTACTTCACCTTCGAGGTGCCGAAGCCGCTGGCGATGCCGTTGCCCCCGGCGTAGACCGCGACGTACTGCTTGCCGTTGGCCGTGTAGCTCATCGGCGGCGCCGCGATGCTCGCGAGGAGCTTCGGCGACGACCAGAGCAGCTTGCCGGTCGTGTCGTCGTAGGCCTGGAACCGCCGGTCGTTGCGGCCGACGAACACGAGGCCGCCTCCGGTCGACAGGATGCCGCTGTAGCAGATGTCGCCGGGCGAGAACGCGGCCGACCAGACGCGCCGGTTGTCGCGCATGTTCATCGCCACGACCTTGCCGACGCCGAGCTTGCCGGGGCTGCCCGGCGGCTGGAAGAGGCCTTCGATCTGGAAGAAGTTGCCGAGCGGCTTCAGCTTCCCTGCCTGCTTCTTCGGCAGAGCCTTCCACGCGCCCGCGCTGTCCTTCGAGCAGATGTAGAGGAACCCGGTCTTCGAGCTGTAGCTCGAGGGCGGCCAGTCTGCGCCGCCGAGCGCCGTCGGCGCGAAGACGGTGTAGTGCGACGTCGTGTACGGCGTGAAGATGCAGCCCATCGTCAGCTTCTTGCCGTCCGGCGGCTTCCACTTCGCCCACTGCTTCCGGTTCGGGCACTGCGACGCGAACGTGTCGCCGACCGGGACAGGTTGGGTTGGCCACGTGTGCTGCGCAGCACTCTGCGGGACCTTCCGCTCGTTGATCCCGAGGATCGGCTTGCCGGTCGCCCGGTCGAGGATGTAGACCCAGCCGGTCTTGCCGATGCTCGCGACGGCATGCCGGAGGGTCCCCTTCATGTTGAGGTCGAAGAGGATCAGCGGGTTCGCGGCCGCGTCGTAGTCCCAGATGTCGTGATGCACCTCCTGGAAGTGCCACGCGTACTTGCCCGTGTCGAGATGCAGCGCGAGCACGGACTCGGTGAAGAACTCCTGGCCCTTCCCGCGAACGTTGCCGTTGTACGGGATCGGATTGCCGACGCCGACGTACACGAGGTTCAGCGCGGGGTCGACGGCCAGCGGTGCCCAGACGGCCCCGCCGCCGAGGAAGGCGCGCTTCTTGGGCCAGCTGTTCGCCCCGATCTCCTTGCCGATCGGGATGACGAAGAAGGTCCAGTTCACCTTGCCGGTCTTCGCGTCGAGCGCGACGACCTTGCAGCGTGCGCCGAAGTCACCACCCGACGTCCCGATGACGAGCGTGCCGTTGACGTACGTGGGCGGGCTCGTGAAGAAGTAACCCAGCTTGAAGTTTCCGATCTTCGTCCGCCACGCGACGCGGCCCGTGCTCTGATCGAGCCCGACGATCGAGCCGTCGGTCTGCGCCATGAACACCTTGCCGTCCCCGATCACCACACCGCGGCTCGTCGGCAGGGCGGCCGAGAAGCCCTTCGGGAACTTCGGCTTGTAGAACCACAGCCGCTCGCCCGTGACCGCGTCGAACGCGAAGACGTTGCCCTTGGCGTCCGGCATGTACATCGTGCCGTTGTAGACCACGGGCTCGGCCTCGGCCGAGAGGCCGGTGAAGTTCGGCTTGCCCTTGGTCGGGATCGCGACACGGGTGTGCCAGGCGATCTTCAACTGCGCCACGTTCGACTTCGTGATCGAGTTCAGCGACGAGTACTGCCGGTTGTAGATGTCACCGCGTGCCGTCAGCCAGTCGTTGCCCGGCTCGGACGTGAGCTGCGCCGCCGAGAACGCCGGGATCGGCGTGATGTCGTGCGACGACGCCGACGCCTTCAAAGCAACCACCGCCAGAACCGCAGCGCCAAGTACGAGCGCGAAGAGGGCGGGAATGCCCTTCATCTCCACCTCCTGGAGAAAGACGTGAGTTGGGGGTTCGTTCGGAAGCCTGGGGCGCTGCCGAAGCAGTCGGGAGTTTACGTTAACGGTCACCTCGTGCGCTACCGTACGCGGTGCATTCGCGTTCCAAGGAGGAAGCCCGTGAAGCTCGTGTTCGCCCTCGTCGCCGTCCTCGCCGCAGCCGTCGCGGTCGCCGCTCCCTCCTCCCATGCACGGGGCAACACGACGTCGCCGGGCTTCAACTTCCGCATCGACGTGGTGATCACAGACCACGGCGTGACGCTGAGCCGGACTGTCGCCAAGCGCGGCTGGCTCGCCCATTTCGTGATCGTCAACAAGGGCAAGCAGGCGCACGTCTTCGACGTGGGCGGCCTCAAGACGAAGCGGATCGCGCCCGGGAACAAGGCCAAGCTGGGCTCGTACCTGGACGTTCGCGGCCAGTTCGCCTACAAGGTCGACAACAAGACCCGCGGGTACTTCACCGTCACTTAGTGACGCTCCGAACCGCAGGGGTTTTCGCGTCGGCGGCGGCAACGCTCGTCGGCGCGCACACGGAGTGGTCTCAGCCCAACGCGAACCTCCGCGGGACGCGCGCCGTCGCCTCCCCGATCACGTCGCGAACGGTCGCGAGCCTGCGACTCCGTTGGCGCTTCCCGCTGACGCGCGGCTCGACCTTCGGCTCGTTCGCCTCGACACCGCTCGTCGCCGGAGGAGTGGTCTACGTGCAGGATCTCAGCTCCTCTGTGTACGCGCTCGACGCGGACACGGGGCGGCGGCGCTGGAGCTTCCTCACGCGGGCCCCGAACGACGGACCGAACGGGCTCGCGCTCGCCGGCGCGCGGGTCTTCGGCGCAACCGACACGAGCGTCTTCGCACTCGAGCGGCGCACGGGCCGGCGGCTGTGGGCGCGGCGGCTCGTGAACAGGCACGAGCAGTTCGTCGATATCGCACCGCTCGCCGCGCGCGGGCTCGTCTTCTCCTCGACGATCGGGTTCGCGCCGGGCGGCCGCGGCGCTCTGTACGCCCTCGACCAGCGCACGGGTCGGATCCGCTGGCGCTTCGACACGATCCGCGATCCGTGGCCGTTCCCGTCCGCCGGCGGCGGCGGCGCGTGGTACCCGCCCTCGCTCGCGCCCGACGGACGCCTCTACGCGGGCATCTCGAATCCCGGCCCCTGGGGCGGCTCACCCGTGCGGCCGAACGGCGGCATGTTCCCGGGACCGGCGCCGTACACGGACGCGCTCGTGACGCTGACGGCGGCGAGCGGCAAGCTGTTGTGGTTCGACCAGGTGACGAAGCACGACGTGCGCGACTACGACCTCGAGGCATCGCCGATCGTCGCCGGTCACGTCGTCTTCGGCGCGGGCAAGGCGGGTCGCGTCGTCGCGTGGAACCGCGTCACCGGACGTCGCCTCTGGTCGCGCGCCGTCGGGACACACCTGCACGACCTCGGCCCGCTGCCGCACCGTCCGACGACGGTCTGTCCGGGACTGTGGGGCGGGGTCCTGACACCGATGGCGTATGCGGGCGGCCGCCTGTTCGTCCCCGTCGTCGAGCGCTGCATGCGCGAGCGCTCCGACGACGCGGTGCGTCCGGCCGACCTCGCGCCGGGCGACGGACTGCTCGTCGCGCTCGCCGCGAACGACGGCCGACGCTTGTGGTCGCGCCGGCTCGGGTCGCCGGCCACGGGCTGCGCGACCGTCGCCGGTGACGTCGTGTTCGCACCGACGCTCGACGGCGATGTCGTCGCGTTCGGGACTGCAGACGGGCGCACCCTGTGGCACGTGAGGACGCGCGCGGGGATCAACGGCTGCCCGAGTGTCGCGGGCGGGCTCCTGCTCGTCGGAGCCGGCGCGCCGAGGGCCGCCGGCGGCCGCGGGGTGCCCGAGCTCTCCGCGTACAGCCTCCCCGGGTACCGTCCCTGATATGGCCGAACCGAACGTGAACCGGCTCGTGCACGCGAAGGAGACGGCCGACCGTCTGCTCGCCAATGTCGAGACCGTCGTGCACGGCAAGCGGGAGCGCATTCAGCTCGTGCTCGCCGCCCTTATCTGCCGCGGGCACGTGCTCTTCGAGGACGTCCCCGGCACCGCCAAGACGGTGCTGGCCCGCGCGATCGCCGGCTCGATCGCCGACGCGACGCCGTCGCGCGTCCAGTGCACGCCCGACTTGCAGCCGACCGACGTGACCGGGCTGTCGGTCTACAACCAGCAGACGCGCGAGTTCGAGTTCCGCCCCGGGCCGGTGTTCGCGAACATCCTGCTCGTCGACGAGATCAACCGCGCGATGCCGAAGACGCAGTCGGCGTTGCTCGAGGCGATGGCGGAGCGCCAGGTGACCGTCGACGGCGTCACCCGTGCGCTGCCCGACCCGTTCCTCGTGCTCGCGACCGAGAACCCGATCGAGCAGGAGGGGACGTTCCCCCTCCCCGAGGCACAGCTCGACCGGTTCTTCCTCAAGACGGAGCTCGGCTATCCGAGCGTCGACGAGGAGATCGGGATCGTGCGCGAGCAACGTGCGCACCATCCGCTCGAGGATCTGCGGTCCGTCGTCTCGCTCGACGACGTGCGCGCGCTCGAGCACGCCGTCGAAGACGTCTACACCGACGAGCTCGTCCTGCGCTGGATCGTCGAGCTCGTCGCCGCGACGCGCGATCTCGAACCGATCGCCCTCGGTGCGTCGGTCCGCGCGAGCCTCGCGCTCGAGCGCACCGCACGTGCCTGGGCGCTGCTGCAGGGCCGCGACTACGTGACGCCGGACGACGTGGAGACGCTCTTCCTGCCGGTGATCGGCCACCGCGTCGTCTTCACGCCGACGTTCGTCGCCGAGAACCGGCTGCACGGGCGGGAGGGCGCGCTGCTGCAGTTCCGCGAGCTCGTCTTCGCACGCGTCCAGCGTCCCGAGCCTTCCGACGAGCGCGAGCTGAAGGTTCTGAGCGGCTTCTCTTCCTGACGTGGTCGCGGCGTCGACCGACGTGATCCCGCTGTATCCGCGGCGCCGCCTGCTCGGCACGGCGCAAGGCGGGTCGACGAGCGTCCGCCGAGGCGGCCGCGCCGACATCGCGAGCTCACGGCCGTACCGCCCGGGCGACCACTTCCGCACGATCGACTGGAAGTCATCGGCGCGCCTCTCGTCGGCACGGCAGAGCGACGAGTTCATCGTGCGCGAGCGCTTCGCCGACGAGACGCCGGCGGTCGTGATCGTGGTCGACCGCCGACCCGAGATGGCCCTCCACCCGCCCGATCTGCCGTGGTTGCACAAGGCGTCAGCCGTGCGCGCCGCGGCCCGTGTGCTGATCGCGAGCGCGCTCAACCAGCGCGCGCTCGTCGCGTACCTCGACTACGGGACCCATCCCGGCGAGACCGACGCAGGGGCGCCGTTCTGGGAGCCGCCGCGCGCACAGGCCAACGTGTGGGGGTCGACCCTCGGCGAGCGGCTCGACGACTACCTGCAGTGCGACTTCGACGCACCCGAGGACAACCTCGAGCGCGCGCTGGCATTCCTCTCGACGATACGAAGTTCCATCCCGCTCGGCAGCTTCGTGTTCGTGCTCTCGGACTTCATCGCGCCCACTCCGCCCGAAGCGTGGGCACACGCCGT